>NZ_CP028908.1:5855000-5945179 GCF_024181725.1 Bradyrhizobium sp. WD16
ATGGGTGAAGGCAAAGATGTTCTTCGGCGTGCTGGCGCTGGCGCCCGGCGAAGTCGCGGTGAACTGGTAGGCGTAGGTCAGGCGGTTGTCGTTGACGATGAAGAAGGGCACATCGGCCACCGGCTTCGCCTTTACCGGCATCGTCGAAAGGTCGGCGGCAAAGGCCGAGCCGGCTGCCGCGATCGTCAGACCGAACGCGAGTGCGTAGGATTTCAATTTCATCAAGTGCCCCCGAAAGTGAGTTGAGACGACGAACGTTGTCGCCTCACTTTGCGCGGGGGCGGCACGGACGGAAGCACGAAAGTTCCGCATGCCCTGCACAGACATTGACGCGAGCGCGAAATACATGAGCAGCGCCCATCGCGTTGCGGCGCCGGCGCGCGGGCGCTTCGCATGATCATGATCATGCAAAATTCGCGGAGTTTACGCGGTGTTCGGCGCCTCGCCCGTCGGCTCGCGGCGCGCTGCGACGACACGCCGCGCCGTCATCGGCCGCTGCTCATTTTCTGACCGCGCGGTCCCTGCAGGATTCCGATTTGCGGCCGCCTGTCGCAAATCAGCAACAGATCCGTCGACGCCGGGACAAGAGCGTTTTCAACAGGTTGCACCGGGATTGGGCAACTGGTGGCGCTTTTCATGACTTATCTTGACGGACGATCTGGCACAGTATCGTCCCAATAATCCCGCCCGCGCGAGTCCCGCACCGAAGCCCCGACGCTCATGACCGAAGCTCCACCTTCCCCGCCCCCGGCCGGCGCCATCGCGCTTCTCGAGGCCGTCGGCATCACCAAGCTTTACGGCGATTTCGCCGCCAATGACGGCGTCGACCTCGCCGTCCGGCCGCATCAGATCCATGCGCTGCTCGGTGAAAACGGCGCCGGCAAGTCGACCCTCGTCAAGATCATCTACGGGCTGATCCAGCCGAGCGCCGGCGAGTTGCGCTGGCAGGGCCGCCGGGTCGAGCTGAGCGGACCGGCCGCCGCGCGCGCGCTCGGCATCGGCATGGTGTTCCAGCATTTCTCGCTGTTCGACAATCTGACGGTGGCGGAAAATGTCGCGCTCGGACTGCCGGCGGGCGAATCCTTTTCGGCGATCTCGGCGCGGCTCGCCAAGATCTCCGCCCTCTACGGGCTGCCGCTCGATCCCAAACGCGAGGTCTGGCAGCTGTCGGTCGGCGAGCGCCAGCGCATCGAGATCGTCCGCGCCCTGATGCAGGATCCGAAATTCCTCATTCTCGACGAGCCGACCGCCGTGCTCACGCCGCAGGAAGCCGACCAGCTCTTTGCCGTGCTCGAACGGCTCAAGGGCGAAGGCCGCGCGATCCTCTATATCAGCCACAAGCTCGAAGAGGTGAAGCGGCTGTGCGACACCGCCACCATCCTGCGGGGCGGCAGGAAGGTGGCGAGTTGCGATCCGCGGCTGGAAAGCGCCGCCTCGCTGGCGCGGATGATGGTCGGAAGCGACATCAGGGAGGTTCGCGCCAGGAGCCATCGCCCCACCGTGCCGCGCCTCGTCGTCAACGACCTGAGCGCCGCCCCCGAGGAGGCGCACGGCACGCGCCTTCGCAACATCTGCCTCGAGGTGAAGGGCGGCGAGATCTTCGGCATCGCCGGCGTTGCCGGCAACGGCCAGGACGAACTCTTCGCCCTGCTCTCGGGCGAACGGCGGCTGCTCGATCCGGCGAAGATCGTCATCGACGGCCAGGCCGCCGCCCACCTCTCCATCACCCAGCGCCGCCGCCTCGGCGCCGCCTTCGTTCCCGAGGAACGGCTGGGCCACGGCACCGCGCCGCGGATGCGCCTGTCCGAGAATGCGCTTCTCACCGGCCACGCCACCGGCACCATGACCCACCACGGCTTCATCGATGCCGCCGCGACGCTCGCCACCGTCGATCGCGCCACCGCGGCTTTCGATGTGCGCAAGGCCAAGCGCGATCCCGAGGCCGCCAGCCTGTCCGGCGGCAATCTGCAGAAATTCATCGTCGGCCGTGAAATCCTGCGCAAGCCGGCCGTTCTCGTCGTCAGCCAGCCGACCTGGGGCGTCGACGCCGGCGCCGCCGCGGTGATCCGCCAGGCGCTGATCGATCTCGCCGCCGACGGCGCCGCGGTCATGGTGATCAGCCAGGACCTCGACGAACTCGCCGAGATCTCCGACCGCATCGCCGTGATGTTCCATGGCGGCCTCTCCGCGCCGCTCGCCACCGCCGAAGCCGACCGCGAGACCATCGGCCTGCTGATGGGCGGCAGTACGATCCAAGCGGCAAAGGAGCACGCCCATGGCGCTGGTGCTTGAGAAGCGCGCCGAGCGCTCCACGCTGGCGGCGCTCACCTCGCCGGCGATCGCGATCGTACTGACGCTCGCGACCATGGCGATCCTGTTCGCCGCCATCGGCAAGAGTCCGTTGGCAGCGCTGTCCGCCTATTTCGTCGAGCCGCTGACCGACAGCTATTCGCTGCAGGAGATCGCGGTCAAAGCCTCGCCGCTGGTGATGATCGCGGTGGGCCTCGCGCTGTGTTATCTCGCCAACGCCTGGAATATCGGCGCCGAGGGCCAGTTCCTGATCGGTGCCGTGGCGGGAAGCTGGATCGCCGTCGCGACCCAGGGCACCGACGCCGGCCCCTGGGTGCTGCCGGCGATGATGATCTGCGCCGCCGCCGCCGGCGCGCTCTATGCGCTGATCCCGGCGCTGTGCAAAGTGCGGTTCGGCGCCAGCGAAATCCTCACCAGCCTGATGCTGGTCTATGTCGCCGACCTGTTGCTGGACTACCTCGTCCGCGGCCCCTGGCGCGATCCCAACGGCTTCAACTTCCCGACCACGGCCGAATTCGATCCGGTCGCAACCGTGCCGCTGCTGATCGAAGGCAGCCGGCTCCATATCGGCGTCCTGCTGACGCTGGTCGTGGTCGTCGCCGTCGCCATCCTGCTCGGGCGCACCATCACCGGCTTCGAGATCCGCGTCGTCGGCATCGCGCCGCGCGCTGCCCGTTTCGGCGGCTTCAATGCCGATCAACTCGTCATCCTGACCTTCGCGGTGTCCGGCGCGCTGGCGGGCCTCGCCGGCATCATCGAGGTCGCAGGACCCGTCGGCCATCTGCAGCCGGGGATTTCGCCGGGCTACGGCTTCACGGCGATCATCGTCGCCTTCCTCGGCCGTCTCAATCCGGTTGGAATACTAATTGCAGGGCTATTCCTCGCGCTGACCTTCATCGGCGGCGAACAGGCCCAGATCGCATTGAAGATCCCTCTCGACATGACCAAGGTATTCCAGGGCATCCTGCTGTTCTACGTGCTCGCCTGCGACTCCCTGATTCTCTACCGGATCCGCTGGATCACGAGCCAGAGGAGCGCCGATGGAGCTGTTTGAGGCCATCCTCCTTTCCGTGATCACGGCATCGACGCCGCTGCTGCTGGCGGCGGCGGGCGAACTCGTGGTCGAGCGCTCCGGCGTGCTCAATCTCGGCGTCGAAGGCATGATGATCCTGGGCGCCGCCTGCGGTTTCGCCGGCGCCCACCTCACCGGCTCGACCCTGGCCGGCGCCCTGTGCGGCGCCACGGCGGGCGTTGCGCTCGCGGCGGCATTCGCGCTGATGACGCTCGGCCTCGCGGTCAACCAGGTGGCCACCGGCCTCGCTTTGACCATCCTCGGCATCGGCCTGTCCGGGCTGATCGGCGCCGGCTTCGTCGGTGAACGCATCGCGCCGGCGCCCCATCTCTTCATCCCGCTGCTCACGAGCATGCCGTTCGCCGGGCGCCTGCTGTTCGGACAGGATGGCTTCGTCTATGTCTCCATTGCCCTGATCGCGGGCATCTGGCTGTTCCTCTATCGCAGCCGCGCCGGCCTCGTGCTGCGGGCGATCGGCGACAACCATGTCTCGGCCCACGCGCTGGGCTATCCGGTGCTGAAGATCCGTTTCCTCGCAGTGCTGTTCGGCGGCGCCTGCGCCGGCCTCGGCGGCGCCTATCTGCCGCTCGCCTATACGCCGTTCTTCGTTCCGGGCATGACCGCCGGCCGCGGCTGGATCGCCCTCGCGCTGGTGGTGTTCTCGTCGTGGCGGCCGATCCGCCTGGTGGTGGGCGCCTATCTGTTCGGCGCGGTCAGCATCCTGCAACTGCACGCCCAGGGCGCCGGCGTCGGCGTGCCCTCCCAGCTGATGTCGGCGCTGCCCTATCTCGCCACCGTGCTCGTGCTGATCCTGATCTCGCGCGCGCGCAGCGGCGGCTCGACGGCGCCGGCCTCGCTCGGCACCGTCTTCGTGCCGGATCGCTAGCCCGGTACCCAGTTTCCGAAGTTCGTTGGAGGAGATGCGGTACCCTTTGCGAACTTTGGAAAGTGGGCACCGGCACCAAGCGTTTCACTCCATCCGGAATGCACGCGACGGGGCGTTGCGTTTCGGCGTTCTGTTCACCCGTCCCTTTCGAATGGAGATCATTGCATGATGCGTAAAACCCTGTTTGCCGCGGCCGTCGTGCTCGCCGGCGGATTGCAGGCGGCGACCGCGTCCGACAAGCTGAAGGTCGGCTTCGTCTATCTCGGTCCGGTCGGCGACTTCGGCTGGACCTATCAGCACGAGGTGGGACACCAGGAACTCGTCAAGGCGCTCGGCGACGAGATCGAGACCACCTATCTCGAAAACGTCAATGAAGGGCCGGATTCCGAGCGCGCCATCGAACAGCTGGTCCGTGCCGGCAACAAGCTGATCTTCACCACCTCCTTCGGCTACATGGACCCGACCCTGAAGGTCGCGAAGAAATATCCGAACGTGCATTTCGAGCACGCCACCGGCTTCAAGCGCGACAAGAACATGGCGACCTATTCGGCGCGCTGGTACCAGGGCCGCTACATCCAGGGCCAGATCGCGGCCAGGATGTCGAAGAAGGGCGTGATCGGCTATATCGGCTCGTTCCCGATCCCCGAAGTGGTGTCGGGCATCAACGCAACGCTGCTCGGCGCCCAGAGCATCAATCCGAACATCAAGTTCAAGATCATCTGGGCGAATTCCTGGTTCGATCCCGGCAAGGAAGCCGACGCGGCCAAGGCGCTGCTCGATCAGGGGGCCGACATCATCACCCAGCATACCGACAGCCCGGCGGCGGTGCAGATCGCCTCGGAGCGCGGCGCCATGGCCTTCGGCCAGGATTCGGACATGATCAAGTTCGGCCCGAAGACCCAACTCACCGCCATCGTCGACAACTGGGCGCCCTATTACATCGAGCGCATCAAGTCGCAGCTCGACGGCAGCTGGAAGGCCGGCGACACCTGGGGCGGCCTCGACAGCAAGATGTTCGTGATGGCGCCCTATACCAACATGCCCGACGACGTGAAGAAGCAGGCCGAGGACACCGAGGCCGCGCTCGCCAAGGGCACGCTGCATCCGTTCAAGTGCCCGCTCGCCGCCCAGGACGGCAAGGCGCTCGAATGCAAGGACGGCGACCATCTCGCCGACGGCCAGATCCTGAGCATGAACTACTACCTCAAGGGAATCGACGACAAGCTGCCGGGCAAGTGAGGGCTGCGGACGGCGATACGTCCGTCAAGTGCCCCCTCACCCGGCGCCTCGCACCGACCTCTCCCCGCCGTCGCGGGGAGAGGTCGGATCACGTCAGCGATCCGGGTGAGGGGCATTATCAATTATCAATCGTCTGAGCAGTAACAATCACCCCGCCCGCAGCGCCGCCGCCGCGACCGAATGGCGGCGGATCAGATCGGCGATGTCGAGGCCGGCGATGGCGCCGTTCTCCACCGCCCAGCGGCCGCCGACCATGACGCGGTCGGCGCGATGGCCGCCGCACAGCACGAGCGCGGCCAGCGGATCGCCATGGCCGGAGAAGCGCAGTTCGTCCAGCCTGAACAGCGCGAGATCGGCGATCTTGCCGGCCTCGATGCGGCCGAGTTCGGGCCGGCCGATGCAGGCGGCGGATCCCTGCGTCGCCCAGCGCAGCGCGTCCTTGTGGCTGACCCTGGAAACGCCGTAGCGCGCCCGCTGCAACAGGAAGGCGGAGCGCACTTCCTGGATCAGGTTGGAGCCGTCGTTGGAGGCGGAGCCGTCGACGCCGAGGCCGATCGCCACCCCCGCCTCCTCGAGATCGCAGACCGGACAGCAGCCGGAGGCGAGCAGCTGGTTGCTGCAGGCGCAATGGCTGATGGTGGTCTTCGCCCTGGCGATCCGCCGGCCTTCGTCATCGTTGAAATGAATGCCGTGGGCGAGCCAGGTGCGCTCATTGAGCCAGCCGCAGTCCTCGAGATAATCCAGCGGTCGGCAGCCGTAGAGCTGCTGGCAGAACTCGTTCTCGTCCTGCGTCTCGGCGAGATGGGTGTGCAGCCGGACGTCGAGCCGCGCCGCGAGCTCGGCGGTGGCGCGCATCAACGAGGTCGTCACCGAGAACGGCGAACACGGCGCCAGCGCGATCTGCACCATGGCGTCCTCGCCGCGCTCGTGGAAGCGCTCCACCACCCGGACGCTGTCGGCGAGGATTAAGTCCTCGTCCTGGACCACGCTGTCCGGCGGCAGGCCGCCGTCTCGCTCGGACAGGTTCATCGAGCCGCGCGTCAGCAGCACGCGAAGGCCGAGCCGGCGCGCCGCCGCCACCTCGATGTCGACGGCGTCTTCGAGGCCCCGGGGAAAGAGATAGTGATGATCGGTGGTGGTGGTGCAGCCTGACAGCAGAAGCTCGGCCATGGCGACCGTCACGGCGAGGTCCAGCGCTTGCGGCGTCAGACGGGCCCAGACCGGATAGAGCGCCTTGAGCCAGGGAAACAGTTCGCGGTCCATCGCCGCCGGCAGCGCCCGCGTCAGGGTCTGGTAGAAATGATGATGGGTATTGATCAGCCCGGGGACCACCACGTGTTGCGCGGCGTCGAAGGCGACCGTGTCGCGCGTCTGCGGCTCGCGGCCGGCCGCCACCAGCTCGACGATGCGTCCGTCCTGGATCACAATGCCGCGCTCGGCGCCGTCCGCGAGGATCGCCAGCGGATCCTTGATCCAGATCGGTTTTGTGGCAGTCACGCATCATCTCCTTCAGATTGTGCCGCGTTCAGGTTATGGCGCGGAAACAGAACTGGCGTCGGACTTGCAGGGATACTCGGCGCCTCGCCGGACGAGTTGCAGCAAAAGCGGTATCGCGTGCGACGGGCAGCTTGCAACATCGTCCAGCATCAATATGATTCTAGTGTCCCGTCTCCGAATTACCGCTTCGTTTGCCTCACCCTGGCGATGTCCCGTTCGCTGTTGAAGTCTTGAGAGCGGACGTTGCTTGGCATTCAGATTAGGCGGCCTTCTTCTGCTGCTCAAGAGCGTGACGCGCTTGAATGGCTTTGAGCGCGACCTTCAGGACTGGCAATTGCTTCCACGCCTTCAGCCGCCTGAAGCCCTTGGCCGCTTCGATCATCCCTGCGGCCGTCCAACGCAGAGCCATGCTCGCGTCGCGCCATCGCTTGACGTTGCCGCACACACGCCTGATCGTGCCGTTCATGTTCTCGATGACGTTCGTGCATGCCAGTGATCGTCTGAGCTGCGGCGGCAGGCCGAGCCGCGTGACCGTGAGGATTTCGTCGAGCCCCTCGAAGATGCTGGCCGCGACGCCCGGCGCTTCACGCTCCAGGCGCCGGGCCAGGTTCTTGATCAGTTGCTCGGCGCGCGCCGCGTCGTCGATGTCCCCGGCATGGCGCAGCGCCTTTCGGACTGGCGCATGCAGATGCTTCGGCAGGCGCTCGACGATGTTGCGGGCCTTGTGAATTTGACAGCGCTGGGTCGGCGTGTGGCGGCCAAAGGTTTGGCGGATCGCCTTGGTCAGCGCCTTTGCGCCATCGACGATGAACAGCCGGCAGATCGTGGGGTCGAGGCCGCGGCCGCTCAGGTTGTCGAGAAGCGCCTGCACCGTCGCGGCATTTTCCGTGGCGCCCTCGACAACCGCCAGCGGATGCTTGCCGCCGTCGCTGTCGATCCCCACCGCGGCGACCAGAACCAGCTCCTCGGTGATGTGCAGCCCGTCGATCTGGATCGCGAGCAGGTCGAGCCGCGACAGGTCAGAGGACATCCATTCCGTCATCCGCGCCGCCGACAGCTCGACGAACCGGCGCGACACGGCCGACTTGGAGCGGCTGTCGCCCCGCTCTGCCGGAGCGTCGCCTTCCGGCAGACGCCCCGCGCGCCCGAACCGGCGCGTCGACACGTTCAGCACCATCAGGTTCATCGCCCATCGGCTGAGCCACCCTTCTGCCCGGGCGGTTTCCCAACTCGGCAGTGCCATCTCCCCGCCGCCGCGCCGACGCACGCGGGGCCGCTCGACCTGGACCGTTCCCCCATGAAAGTCCAGCCGGCCTGTCGGTCGTCCCCACCGATGGCCGTCCTTGTCCTTTGATCGGCCATGCCGTGGCCCGCAAAGCCGTTCGGCGTCTTCCTCCATCATCCCGGCAAGCGTGGCGATGCCGGCTGTCAGGCAGAAATGCTCGAAACTTTCCCCAACCGTTTGCCAGGCCGCTTCCACCATCGCGGTCGCATCAGGCTTCGTTCTCATGGTAATCTTATTCATGGCGTTGCTTTCCTCGTGGGTTCGACACCCCGAGCCTACCGGCTCAAGGCGAGCAACGCCGCCCTTTCTATTTCAACAGAGGTCGGGACATTCCCTTTGCTAATGTCCCGTTTCCAACGTTCGTATTTCTTTGCAGCAGACGCTTCAACGAACGTTGGAAACAAGGAGACACTAGCATCATTATGATTCTAGTGTCCTGTCTCCGAATTACCGCTTCGTTTGCCTCACCCTCGCACGGTAATTCGGAGACATCAGGACACTAGCAAAATCAAAAAGCTAGTGTGGCTTATGTCTCGCAATTGCCTACAGGGGCTTGCCGCAAAGGGCATCGGCAATTGCGAGACGCCACACTAGTGTGGTTTTGGATCTGACGCTCGTCTGAAGAGCTCGCTGCAATGCTGAAACGAGCGTCAGAGATCTACCGCACTAAGTCAGCGTTTCCACACGCTTGAACGCCGCTGTCAGAGCATCGATAATGTTGTCAACATGCTCGGCTTGAATCACGAGCGGCGGCGATAAGATGATGGCTGCCCCGGCCGGACGCACGATGACGCCTTCCTCCCGCGCGAAGGCCGCGACTTGTTCAGCGAGTCCCGTCTGCGGCTCCAGCGGGACGCGAGTCTTCTTGTCGGCGACGAGATCAATGCCGACCATCAGGCCCTTGCCGCGTACTTCACCAGCGATGCGCGACAGGCCGGGAATATGCTGCAGTCCATCGAGGAGACGTTTGCCCTGCACGGCGGCGTTCCCAGGCAAGTCTTCGCGCTCGACGATTTCGAGGGCCGCGAGCCCGGCCGCGCACCCAAGCGGATGCCCGGTCGCCGTATAGCCATGCATAATGAAGCCTTCCGGGGTAACGTCCTTGTACCAGGCCGACGCCACCCGTTTGTTGAGTACGGTTGCACCCAGCGGAATGTAGCCCGCCGACAGCCCCTTCGCGAGGCACATGATGTCAGGCTTCACGCCCCAACCGCGAGCGCCGAACATCGATCCCGTGCGCCCGAAGCCCGTGACCACCTCGTCCGAGATCAGCAGGACCTGGTATCGATCAAGCACCTCGCGTAGTCTGGGCCAGAAGCTTGGCGGCGGAACGATGACCCCACCGGCGCCCTGCACCGGTTCCGCGATGAACGCTGCGACTGTATGCGGTCCCTGGTGAACGATCTCACGCTCCAGCAGTTTGATCACAATGTCTGCCAGCGTCTCCGGATCTTCCGACCAGACATTGCGATACGGCCACGGTGAGTCGATCTGGAAACAACCGTCGAGGAGCGGCTCGTACGGCGCTCGATAGTATGTGCTACCATTGACCGACATTCCGCCGAAGTGCACGCCGTGATAGCCCTGCTTCAACGAAATGAACTTCGTACGAAGCGGCTCGCCGGAAAGCTTCCAGTATTGCCGTGCCAGCTTGAGCGCCGTCTCGACCGCGTCAGAGCCGTTCGCCGAGAACAGCACCTTATCCATATCCTCCTCGGCCGACATCTCGACGATTTTCGCCGATAGCTCGATCGAGGGGCCGGTTGTCGTCCCCGCGAATGACGAATAATAGCTAATACGGTCCATCTGGGCGATGATCGCGTCTTTTATTTCCTTGCGGTTGTGACCGACATTCACGTTCCACAGACCGCCAATGCCGTCGATGTATGTCTTACCGTCGATATCGGTGACAAACACTCCATCTCCGCTAGCGATGATTTGGGGCGGCTGCTGACGCGACAGCAACGGATGGATCATCGGATGAAACTGATGCCTGGTGTTTTCTTCTCGAATGAAGTTGTGATTGCCTTGAATCATGGTCTTTTCCGCCTTTGCCCCGTCCAGATGATGGAAAACGGGATGTTGGAGCGGGGTGTACTCTCCTCCATCCCATTTCGGCTCGGGCCATCCCGCGGCAGGACGCGCGTGGAAAGCAGCGCAAGCCGCTTTAGCGCGGCCGGCGCGCTGTGTCACGAGCCGAAGACTCGTCCGAGGTTTTCGTAGAGTTGCGGGCGACTGCGGCGAATTTGGGTGGCGAGCGCCACGCCCAGGAGTCCGACCGCCACAATGATAAGGGGGAAGGACCGCACGATCCAACTCTCGCTGCCCGCCAAAAGCGACAGGTTCGAGATCACCAGGAACAGCATCACCATGAGGCAGAGACATGCAAGCGCCGGCGCAACGGTCGTCGTCCAGGCTCCGTGCAAGTTAGCTGTCTTTCGGAAATAGAGGATGATCGCGACACAGACGATGGACTGAACCGCCAGAATGCCGATCACCGTCAGAGCGGACATCCAGGCGAAGACGACGGAATAGGGATCGGAATTGAGGAGCACGAATAGTGCGATCATGGCCGCCGCGATTGCAGTTTGAAGATAACCGGCCACATAGGGGGAGCCGTGTCTGTCGTGAACTTTACCCAGTCGCCGGCTGGCCAGCCCTTCCCGCCCCAATGCGAAGAAATAGCGGTTGATCGTGTTGTGGAAGGAGAGCACGCAAGCAAAAAGACTGGTGATCAGCAGGATGTTGATTACCGTGCTCGCCCATGGGCCAAGAACAGCGTCGGCAGCCCTGAAATAGAGGGTCTCGAGCCCGGCCTTCGCCGTCTCTTGCACATTCCCCGGCCCATAGAACTGGACGATGGCCCAAGTCGAAAAGGCGTAGAAGGCTGCAATCAACAGCACCGCGACATAGGTCGCCCGCGGGATCGTCTTCTCGGGATCTTTCGCCTCCTCGCCGAAAATCGCTGTCGCCTCGAAGCCAATGAACGAGCCGATCACGAAGACCAGAGCAACCCCAAGGCCGGTTGAGAGAACGGTGGGTGGCGCGAACGACGTCAACCCAATGCCTTCGGGGTGTGGGCCGGCAGCCAGGATTCCGAGGTCGAGGAACAGCAGGATCGCAATCTCCGCCAGCATGCACACCCCCAGGATGGTGCCGGAGAACGCGATGTTGCGCTGTCCGCAAATCAACACCACGACGAGCGCCACATAGGCACATACCCACCAGGGCACGACGAGCCCCAACGGCGCCAGCGCACCCGATAGAAATACGCCGAACAAGGCATAGATCGCGATCTGCACGGAAGTGTAGGTGACGAGCGCGATCAAGGCGGCCGCGACCCCCGCTTCCTTACCGATCCCCGAGGCGATGTAGGTATAGAATGCGCCAGTGCCGCCGACATGCCGGCTCATCGCAGTGAAGCCCACCGAGAAGAGCAGGTAAAGCAAGCCTACAATAACGAATGCCCCCGGGACACCGGCGCCGTTGCCAAAGGCGAAGGCTGCAGGCGAGGCGCCAACTACAGCGGTCAGCGGAGCCGCGGCGGCGACGACGAAGAAGACGATGTGCGCCAGACCGACCGAATTCTTGGACAGACGCTCCTGCCGGGCTGGCGTAGCTTCGCTAGACGACATAACGTTTCCCTTCCCCGTTTCCCGTTCACCGAGATCTCAAAATCGACCAGTTTCGTCATCCGACGGCGATGCAGACGGATTTGGTCTCTAGAAAATTGTCGAGCGCTGCCCGTCCATGCTCGCGGCCAATGCCCGACCGCTTGAGGCCACCGAACGGCATGTTCTGATCAGGCAGGTTGTGGGCGTTGACCCAAACAGTCTCAGCCTGGATCCGCGGGACGTAACGCAGCATCTTGTTGAGATTGGTCGTCCAGATGGATGCACCAAGGCCGAAGCGGGTGTCATTGGCGAGGCGGATCGCCTCCTCGGGATCGGAGAACGGAGTGATCGTGACGACAGGGCCGAACACCTCGTCCTGCATGATCGACATGCCCTGCTGAACATCGGTGAATATCTGCGGTTGCACGTAGAATCCGGGTCCGTCGTGCGCTTTCTGGTCAAGCAGCGGCCGAGCCCCCTGCTCGATGCATTGGTCGACGCACGCACGGATGTGCGCCTGATGCTTGGCCGACACGACCGGATTGATCTGGTTTGCCGGGTCGAGGCCAGAACCGATCGATAGCGAACCAGCGATTGCTGCGAGGGTCTCGACGACACGATCATACACCCCTTTCTGCGCATAGATGCGGGTGCCGGCACAGCAGGTCTGACCCGTGTTGAAAAAGATTCCCACCCCTGCGGCGACGGCGAGTTGATCGAGGTCCATGTCGTCGAACATGATCATCGGCGCTTTGCCCCCGAGCTCAAGGGTCACGCGCTTCATGTCTCGCATGGCCTGGATGCCGATAATTCTTCCGACCTCGGTCGAGCCGGTAAAGGCGATCTTGTTGACATCCGGGTGGGCCGTAAGCGCCGCGCCCGCTTCCTCGCCCGTTCCCGTCACGACATTGACGACGCCCGCGGGAATTCCAGCTTCAAGACACAGCTCGGCCAGGCGGATTACGGTCAGCGGCGTCTCTTCGGCCGGCTTCAACACCACGGTACAGCCGCAGGCCAGCGCCGGCGCAATCTTCCAGCACGCCATGTTGAGCGGGAAATTCCAGGGAGTGATCGCCCCGACGACACCGACGGGCTCCTTGCGTGTGAAAGCCTGATAGCGAGCCCCAGGCGGGACCGGAATGGAAACATCAAGCGTCGAACCTTCGATCTTCGTCGCCCAGCCAGCCATGTAGCGAATGTATTCCGCAGACGACGTCACCTCGACAAGCCGAGAGAGCATCACCGACTTGCCATTGTTGACGGTCTCAAGCTGTGCCAGCTCTTCGCCGTTCTCCTCCAGGAGGTCGGCAAGCTTCAGCATCACGCGCTGCCTCTGCGCGGGAAGCCGCCGCGACCATTCACCGGCCAGCGCCTGTTTGGCGGCCCGCACCGCCGCATCTACATCTTCGGGCCCGCTGCGTGGAACAGACGTGATCGCGGCTCCAGTTGACGGGTCGAACACGGCAAGCGTTTGCCTACCCGCGGCAAGTGGACGCTCGGCCCCCACGATCATCCTGATCTCGGAGGCAACAAAGGACCGGACCCCGGTGGCGAGTTCCAATACCGGCGTCTCCGGGGATGCGATGAACATTCTCTTCCTCCCTGATGAACATGCGCAACGCTGCCCCTGTTCTTCAATCTCATCGCCCACGCGCGTGTCGCGGCGCGGCGCAGAGCGATCCATGCTGAGCGCCAATGCCAGGATCCCGCCGCATGGCATGGCATTTCGCACAAGACGGAGCGCACAACTCTGTGCGCGGTCTGCGAAAGCCAAACCTATTTGTCGACACTACGCACTTACAGCGGAGCCCGGAGCCTGTCGTTTTCGGCGTCCACGCGGGGTAACGAATATCCGTCGATGCGGCGTGTGCAAACGAGTTGCGCACCTGCGACAGTCTGTTTGCCGCGCATACTCGCTCACTTCCAACGACCGATCGGATGCACGCCATTTGATGTCACTTACGCACATAGGGAATTGAGCGCGCGGCGGGTTCTTCAGGCGCCCAAATGCGATAGTTAAGCTGAGCAAAGATCGCAAATCCTTTCGTGATCGTAGCAGTATCGACACCAGGCGAACCTGCCCTGCCGCCCGACGCACTTGCCGAAATTTCTTTCAGCCCCCAGACGTTAATGCTTGCGGGGCCGAAGTCGTAACCGACAAGACCACCGACGGCCCATACGTTGTAGCGGTTGACATTGATCGCACCGTTATAGAAGGCACTCGATCGGTCATCGGTCACCTGGCCTACATAGTAGGCGACGGGGCCAAGGGTCCACTTGTCAAAGGACTTCGTCGCGGTGAACTCGGCGTGGAGGACGTTGCCGGTGCGGTAGTTTGTAAGCCGGTTTGCAGTATTGATTTCCTCGAAGAGGTTCGCCGTGAGATTCCAGCCGTCCTTCACGTAGGACAAGACAAGGCTTGGCTCGAATGTCCACCAAGGGACGCCGACGTTGGACAAACCTGCCGGCCCCTGCTGGGTGCCGGTGGGAACGTACAATCCAAGACCAGTCTTTATGAAGAAACCTGTCTCTCCAAGCCTCCAGCTCAGCTCGTTCGCAAGGAATGCGTTCTGCATCCCCGCTGGCGCAAAATCAATCGGACTTCCAACCGTCGTGGACGTAAACGGCACCACGCCAACGACATCATAGCTCGCACCGAGGAAACTCCAGCCTGGGACCCAAAGCAGGCCAGCCGACGCCGAGTCGGACTTGGAGCTCACTTGCGCCCCATTGACCGTTGGTGCACCAGGTCCGACAATTCTTGCCTGATATGTGAACACCTGATTGAACCCGTAGAGTCCGGGCGGCGGCGCCTCTGCCGACGCACCGATCACGATGCCGGCCGATTGGACCGAGCCTGGAAAACCGAATTCGTACGCTCGCGCCGTCGTCGTGACTGCCAATGCCGTGACTGCAACCGAAGCGAATATCGTTACGGTCTGTCCAGCCAACCCGAAACTCCGAGCCATCGCGTTCACCCCACTCCCTTCCGTTGTCCGTCAGCTTGAATAACTACTTGCTCGCCTTATTTCCGTCCGTGGCTGGTGGCGCCCGCACCGGAAGCAACGCGCTGGACCGCTCACTCCGCGATAGCTGATGAACGTTGCTTTCGGCGTCGCTCTGGAAGATTGATCGCGAGGTTCGAAGCGGCGAAGCCAATCGGCTTGAGCCGAATCCTGCACAATCGACAGGCATTATCTGGTCATTCCGCATGCAGACACGCCGGTGACGGCACGGGCGCCATAGGACGGCGTCGGCGCTACCGGCACCGAAGAGGCGCGACATACCGCCTGTCGATACAGACGCAACCGGCCGACTCCGACCACAGCCGAACGAAAACACGGCGGGCATCGCGCAAAGGGCCGTCAGACGATCTGCTGCTGCGAACGCAAAGACGTCGACGCCGATTGCGCGCAGGTCGCCCCGTAGGCGCGGGCGCCTCATATGGTCTGCCACGAACGTCTTCATCCTCATGATCTCCGCTACGAAGTAGCGCCGCAGCGCGGTCCTCGGCATTAAGGAGCGGGATCGCCCTGCGGCTGAATTCATCAGCGGAGAGCCTTGTCCCGTTCACTTCATTTGTGCGACAGTATGAAGATTCCTAACTGGCTCGCTATAACGGTTTGCGCCAACAATTCGATTAACTGCGCCATGCGGAGTGATGCGGATGGTTCCAACGCCAATACGGGCAGTTGCTACGGAAACAGGCACGCGCTTGCTCCCGATCCAGACTATCAGAGCCTCCATGTTGGCTCCGTTGGTGGACAAGCTCGACCGCGGGCGCGGGCTGACGGACATCTTGTTGAGCGAGCATGACCTGCTCCGTTCAACGCTGGGGGACCCTTACGCCGCGATCCCGCTCAGGCACTACATAACGATGCTAGAACACGCGGCGGTCGCACTTGGGGATTTCTGGTTGGGGCTACATCTCGGACAAAACATGAGGTTTTCCGACCTTGGTCCGCTAGGGCCCTACCTTGCGGCCGCGTCGACGGCACGATCCGCGTTCGAGCGCATGTCGCGTTTTCTCCATGTACTTCAGAGCCACACCTTGGTGAGGCTGGACGTGTCGGGAAAGACGACAATCTGGACGTACCAGGTCGAGGATCCGACGATTTGGCCGCGCGTTCAAGACAGCGAATTGACGCTCGCCGGAACCTGTCAGGTTGTCCGCTTTTTCCTCGGACAGCACTGGTCTCCATCGGAAGTGCATTTCGAACACGGCGCGCCTGACGATTGCTCCGCGCATCAGCGTTTTTTTCGGGCTCCGGTCCTTTTCTCACAGCCAACCAATCGGCTCTTCTTTTCAACCGCCGATGTCGACCGTCCGGTTCGCAATGAAGATCCGGATCTCAGTCGCGTGCTCGAAAGACACATCGCTGATCTTCTTGCTAAACAAGAGACGGAAGCCGACATATTGCGTCAGGTGCAACGTCTCATCGTGCTAAACATGGGCCGTAATCGAATTACGGTCGATAGACTGGCCGGGGATCTTGGTATCTCAACACGAACGTTGCAGCGGGAGCTGTCCAAGCAGAACACCTCACTTCGGCTTCTGCTCAGAGCACATCGCCAGACCCTGGCCGAATCCCGCTTTGCGGCCGGTCGCTGCCGCTCGGCGGATATTGCACAGACGTTGGGCTATGCAGATGCGACTGCGTTTTGGCGGGCCTTTAAGAGTTGGACCGGCGCGACGCCTCGTGATTTTCAAAATCAGAGAAAGAGATATTCTCCACCACAATAAGGGTGCCCCGAGATAGGCTCGCCACCAGGCCCGGCTGACACCCGATGACGGCTTGATCGGGACCGACCTCTTTCCGATCGCATATTGTGTGACCTCCCGTATTCTTTGGACTGATTTCGGATAAGCCTTCGTGCGCCGCGGCTCGCTCCCTCGCGCCGGGCCCCCGGAGGCTCTTGCCGACGAGGAGGTAGTCCTGGTCATCGACGAGACCGGTTTTCTGAAGCAAGGCAAGACGTCATGCGGGGTTGCGCGCCAGTACACGGGCTCGGCGGACAAGATCACCAACTGCCAGATCGGCGTGTTCGCCTCCTATGTATCGCGCCACGGCCACGCCTTCATCGACCGGGCGCTCTATCTGCCAAAGGCATGGACGGACGATCCCAGCCGTCTGAAGGCGGCGTATGTGCCGGACAAGACCGGCTTTGCAACGAAGCCGCAGATCGCGCGGCGGATGATTGCGCGCGCCATCGCCGCAAAGGTGCCGTTCTCCTTCGTCGCAGCCGACAGCGTGTATGGCACGGGCGACATCGAAACGATGCTCCGCAAGGCCGGCAAGGGATACGTTCTGGGTGTTGCCTCCAACCATGTGTTCCGGTCCTGGGGCAAGAAGGGGCTGGTCGGCGGCACAGCCGCGAAGATCGCACAAGATCTTCCCAAGAACGCTTGGCGGCGCCTGTCGGCGGGTGAAGGAACGAAAGGTCCGCGCCTGCACGACTGGGCCTATCTCGAACTGGGAGGGTGTCAGTAACTCGGTGTAAGATGGTTTCTGTGAGTTTACCTTTGACAGGAGACTCACATGGCTACGGATTTTTCACCTGAGATTTTGGACCAGATTCTTGCCGGGGGCAGCCTCAAGCCGGAAGACCTGGCCGGCGAAGACGGGCTTTTCAGACGACTGAAGAAGGCGCTTTTGGAGCGCGCACTGGGTGCGGAGCTGACCCATCACCTTGGCTATGAGAAGGGCGACCCGGCGGGCCGTGGAACGGGCAACAGCCGCAACGGCACGAGCAGCAAAGCGCTGTTGACGGACGACGGCGAGATCGAGATCGAGGTGCCGCGCGCCCGAACGGCGCGTCGACACGTTCAGCACCATCAGGTTCATCGCCCATCGGCTGAGCCACCCTTCTGCCCGGGCGGTTTCCCAACTCGGCAGCGCCATCTCCCCGCCGCCGCGCCGACGCACGCGGGGCCGCTCGACCGGGACCGTTCCCCCATGAAAGTCCAGCCGGCCTGTCGGTCGTCCCCACCGATGGCCGTCCTTGTCCTTTGATCGGCCATGCCGTGGCCCGCAAAGCCGTTCGGCGTCTTCCTCCATCATCCCGGCAAGCGTGGCGATGCCGGCTGTCAGGCAGAAATGCTCGAAACTTTCCCCAACCGTTTGCCAGGCCGCTTCCACCATCGCGGTCGCATCAGGCTTCGTTCTCATGGTAATCTTATTCATGGCGTTGCTTTCCTCGTCGATTCGACACCCAGAGCCTACCGGCTCAAGGCGAGCAACGCCGCCCTTTCTATTTCAACAGAGGTCGGGACATTCCCTCGCCCTCGCACGGTCATTCGGAGACATCGGGACACTAGCAAAATCAAAAAGCTAGTGTGGCTTATGTCTCGCAATTGCCTACAGGGGCTTGCCGCAAAGGGCATAGGCAATTGCGAGACGCCACACTAGTGTCCCTTTGTTTCCAACGTTCGTATGAGCGCCTGCTGCAAAGGAATACGAACGTTGGAAACGGGACACTAGCCGATCCATGGACCTGAACACCATCACCGAAATCGCCCGGCCGGCCTCTCGTGCCGAGCTGCCCAAATGGACGGCAGGCGATGCCTGGCTGGCAGGCGGCACCTGGCTTTATTCCGAACCGCAGCCGCGCCTCACGCGGCTGATCGATCTGACCGAACTTGGCTGGCCCGCGCTGCAGCTGAGCGACGACGGTCTCGAGATCGCGGCGACCTGCAGCGTCGCCGAATTGCACGCGGCGGCGTCGGCGCTTGCGCCGCAATGGCGCGCGGCACCGCTGTTCGAACAGTGCTGCCACGCCTTCCTCGCCTCCTTCAAGATCTGGAAGACCGCGACCGTCGGCGGCAATCTCTGTCTGGCGCTGCCCGCCGGGGCGATGATCTCGCTCACCGCGGCGCTCGACGGCGTTTGCACCATCTGGTCGCCCGACGGCAGCGAACGCCGATTGCCGGTGCTGGACTTCATTGAAGGACCGCAACGTTCGGCACTGGCCGCCGGCGAGTTGCTGCGCGCGGTGCAGATCCCGGCAGCGGCGCTCGGTGCCCGCACCGCCTTCCGCCAGATCTCGCTGACGCCGGTCGGCCGCTCCGCGGCGCTCGTAATCGGCAAGACCGCAGCCGGCGGCGGGCTCGACCTCACCGTCACCGCCTCGACCAGGCGCCCGCTCCGCCTCGCCTTCGACACCATGCCCGACGCGCCGGCGCTGCACGCGCGGATCATCGGCGACATCCCCGATGCGCTCTACCATGACGATCACCACGGCGATCCGGCCTGGCGCCGGCAGATGACGCTGCGGCTCGCCGAGGACATCCGTCGCGAACTGGCCGACGAGGCGCCATGACCTACCTGATCAACGGCGAGAGCTTCGAAGCGGAGCCGCGTCCCGGCCAGTGCCTGCGCACCCTGCTGCGCCAGCTCGGCTGGTTCGGCGTCAAGAAGGGATGCGACGCCGGCGACTGCGGCGCCTGCACCGTGCTGCTCGACGGCGAACCGGTGCACAGCTGCCTGATCCCGGCCCACCGCGCCGAGGCGCGCGAGATCACCACCATCGAAGGTCTCGCCGACGGCGAGGCGCTGCATCCGATGCAGCAGGCCTTTCTCGACGCCCAGGCCTTCCAGTGCGGCTTCTGCACGCCGGGCATGGTGCTGACCTGCGCCTCGCTCAACCAGGCGCAGCGCACCGATCTCGGTCGGGCGCTGAAAGGCAATCTGTGCCGCTGCACCGGCTACCGCGCCATCGCCGACGCGCTCGGCGGGCTCAAGGAAGTCGAGACCGACGGCGCCGGCGACGCGCTCGGCCGCAGCGTCGCCGCGCCGGCGGCACGGCAGGTGGTGCGCGGCGAAGCGCCCTACACCTTCGACACCGATGTTTCGGGTTTTTGCCACATCAAGCTCTTGCGCTCGCCCCACGCCCATGCCCGCATCAGGGCCATCGACAAGCGCGCGGCCCTCGCCGTCCCCGGCGTTCACGCCGTGCTGACCTTCGAGGACGCGCCGTCGACGCGCTTCACCTCCGGCACCCACGAATACACAGTTCATGACGCGCTCGACACCCGCGTGCTCGACGATGTCGTCCGCTTCATCGGCCAGCGCGTCGCGGCCGTGGTCGCCGACAGCGAAGCGGCGGCGGAGGACGGCTGCCGCCGCCTCGTCGTCGATTACGACGTACTGCCGGCGGTGACCGACCCGGTCGCGGCGCTGCGGCCCGGGGCGCCGATCGTTCACGACACGTCGGCGCGGCCGGACGCGAGCGGCAGGCCCAACGTCCTGACCGAGATCCGCTACCATCTCGGCGACATCGAAGCCGGCTTCGCCGCCGCGGACGTCGTCTACGAGAACACCTTCACCACCAACCGCGCCCAGCATGCTCATCTCGAGACCCATGGCGGCATCGCCTGGCGCGACGAGGCCGGGCGGATCAATATCCGCTCCAGCACCCAGACGCCGTTCCTCAGCCGCAAGCTGCTCGCCCGCATCTTCTCGCTGCCCGAAGATCAGATTCGCGTCGTCTGCGGCCGGCTCGGCGGCGGCTTCGGCGGCAAGCAGGAGATGCTGGTCGAGGACATTCTCGCGCTGGCGGTGCTGCGCACCGGCCGGCCGGTGAAGCTCGAATTCACCCGCGAGGAAGAGTTCATCGGCGCCACCACGCGGCATCCGATGACGATCCGGGTCAAGGCCGGCGCGCGCCGCGACGGCGACTTGACGGCGATCGAGCTCGACGTCGTCTCCAATGCCGGCGCCTACGGCAATCACAGCCCCGAGGTGCTGCACCATGCCTGCGGCGAAGCGGTCGCGGTCTATCGCTGCGCCAACAAGAAGGTCGACGGCCTCGCCGTCTACACCCATACGGTGCCGAGCGGCGCGTTCCGCGGCTTCGGCCTGCCGCAGAGCACCTTCGCGGTGGAATCGGCGATGGACGAGCTGGCGCACCGGCTCGGCATCCCGCCGCTCGACTTCCGGCGCCGCAATGTGGTGCGCCCCGGCGATACGATGGAATCACCGTCGACCGCGCCCGGCGACGTCACCTTCGGCAGCTACGGGCTGATGCAGTGCTTCGATCTCGCCGAGGCGGCGCTGCGCCGGCCGGGCGCCGGCATCGCCGCGCCGTCGCCGGAATGGCTCGTCGGCCAAGGCTTCGGCATGACCATGATCGACACCGTGCCGCCGTTCGGCCATTTCGCCGACGTCACCATTCGTCTGCGCGACGACGGCGACTTCGACCTCGTCGTCGGCACCGTCGAGTTCGGCAACGGCACCAGCACGGTGCATCGCCAGCTCGCCGCCAGCGCGCTTCGCGTCAGCGTCGAGCGGATCCACCTGTTGCAGTCCGACACCGATCACGGCGGCCACGATACCGGCGCCTATGGCAGCGCCGGCACCTTCGTCGCCGGACGGGCGAGCCATCTCGCCGCGCAGGCGCTGGCCGAGCGCATGCTGGGCTTCGCCGCCGGCCTCACCGATGCGCCGCCCGAGGCGTGCAGGATCGACGGCGGCGGCATCGCCTGCGGCGATCGCACCCTGAGCTTCGCCGAGATCGCCCGCGCCGCCGCGGCGCGCGGCGAACGGCTCGCCGGCGACGGCCACGCCACCGGCAGCCCGCGCTCGGTCGCCTTCAACGTCCAGGGTTTCCGCGTCGCGGTGCATCCCGCGACCGGCGAGGTGCGGATCCTCCACAGCGTCCAGGCGGCCGATGCCGGGCGAGTGCTCAACCCGATGCAGTGCCGCGGTCAGGTCGAGGGCGGCGTCGCCCAGGCGATTGGCGCCGCGCTCTATGAAGACGTCGTGGTCGACGCCGAGGGCCGGGTGACCACGGCGAAATTCCGCGACTACCACCTACCCTCCTTCGCCGACCTGCCGCGCTCCGAGGTGCTGTTCGCCGACACGGTCGACGAAGTCGGCCCCGCCGGCGCCAAGTCCATGAGCGAAAGCCCCTACAATCCGGTCGCGGCGGCGCTCGGCAACGCCATCGCCGATGCCACCGGCATCCGCTTCCGCGACCTGCCGCTGCGGCCCGACCGCCTCTATCCGGCGCTGGCGGAGAAGTTCGGCAAGGGGTGAGGCGGGCAGACACCGTTTCCCGCCACTCACGACAGCACGGAACAACAGTTCCCGTTCCAGCCGGCGCGTCTTCGCGGCGAGACATGCAGCCGCCGACCAGACGATCAGATGAAATTGTCGCAGCCGAGACGAATGCCGGCCATCGCGCGAGGCTGACGATCGGAGCTGGAGCGAAAGGCATCGGCCTGCGGCGCAGCCAGACGCCGGGCCTCGATCACGGCTTCGAGGATGGCGAGCGACGCCTCCTCGTGGCGCGCCTCGGCCATGTCGTCGAGTTCGACCGGCAGCTGCGGCTGCCGCGAGAGGCTGCAGTGCCAGAGCCCGTCGGTCTGGACCAGCCGCCGTAGCGTCCAGGTCGGCAACTCGCAGGCAAGGAGCTCGAGACAGGCATCCATCCAGGCTTGCGCACCGATCAATTGTTGAAGGCGGCTGGTATGGCCGGCCTGCGCCAGCGAGCGGGTTCGCGGACAGGATTCCGCGATCACGCGCCGCAGCAGGTCGGGCGTGATTGCCGCCGTCGAGTGAGCCGCGCGGGCCAGATCGAATTGCCGACCGCCGCCGTCGGATGAAGGGAACATGGCGCAATCTCGTCAAAGCCTGGTTCGCCTGGAAAACCAACTTGCGCTCGGGGCCATAGGGATACGAGAGGAATCGCCGCACGATGAAATAAATGCGCCATATGGATCGCGCCGCGAACGCATCCCAGCCGCGCCGGCGGCCGTCATGGCGAAGGCGTCGCAACGCCTCCGCCAATATTTGGGACCGACCTTCCAATCGCCCGAAAGGAGCACCTTCCCACCCGCATTCAGCGCGAAAATTGACCCGACAACAAGGAGATAACGGATAGCCGCGGAGCACCGGCAAAGGTGCTTCAGCGCACCGTCTTTATGGAATTCCTATACCTCCGGGCCGCCTTCCCTCTCGAAAACCTACCCTCGCCGCAGCCAGATGAGGCCGACGTTCCGCGGCTTGAGGCACGTCAAGCGCGCCAATCCCGCTCAACTAAAATTGGTGCATTTCTCCGGCCGCCACTCCTGGGAGCTCTGCGATGTTGGAATTCCTCCTGCTCGCCCTCGGCCTTGCGCTGTTCGCCCTATCCGTCGGCTACGTCTACGCCTGCGACCGCCTGTGAAGGAGCGCGCCATGGCTTTCGATCAAATTCTCGCCGCGACGGTAACGGTCGGCCTTCTGGTCTACCTCACCTACGCGCTGCTCCGGCCCGAACGGTTCTAGAGCCTATTCCGCTCCGATGGAATCGGAGCAGAGGCTCTAGGTTTTTGTTTGACGCGTTTTCTTCGCGCGAACCGGTGTCCACTTCGCTGGAAAACGCTCTAAAGAGGGGCTGCATCATGACGATGCTCGGCTGGATTCAAGTCATTCTCTATTGCGCCATCATCGTGGCGCTGGTGAAGCCGGTGGGATGGTACATGACCGCCGTCTTCAACGGCGAACGCACCCCGCTGTCGCTCGTGCTGCGCCCCGTTGAGGTTGCCCTCTACAAGCTCGGCGGCGTCGACGAAAAACGCGAGCAGGGCTGGATCGGCTATACCATCGCCATGCTGCTGTTCCATGTCGGCGGCTTCGCCATCCTCTATGCCCTGATGCGCCTGCAGGCCGTGCTGCCGTTCAATCCCGCCGGGCAGTCGGCGGTGGCTCCCGACCTCTCGTTCAACACCGCGATCAGCTTCATCACCAACACCAACTGGCAGAACTACGGCGGCGAAGGCACGATGTCGTACCTCACCCAGATGCTGGGGCTGACGCATCAGAACTTCCTGTCCGCCGCCACCGGCATCGTGCTCGCCGTGGCGCTGATCCGCGGCTTCGCCCGCGCCTCCGCCAGGACCATCGGCAATTTCTGGGTCGATCTCACCCGCTGCACGCTCTACATCCTGCTGCCGGTCTGCGTCGTCTTCACGCTCTTCCTGGTCTGGCAGGGAATTCCGCAGACGCTGGGACCGTCTATCGAGGCGACGACGCTGGAAGGCGCCAGGCAGACCATCGCCGTGGGGCCGGTGGCCTCCCAGGTCGCGATCAAGATGCTCGGCACCAACGGCGGCGGCTTCTTCAACGCCAACGCCGCGCACCCGTTCGAGAACCCGACGGCACTGTCGAACTTCGTCCAGATGCTGTCGATCTTCGTCCTCGGCGCGGCGCTGACCAACGTGTTCGGCCGGATGGTCGGCGACCAGCGCCAGGGCTGGGCGATCCTCGGCGCCATGGGCGTGCTGTTCATCGCCGGTGTCGCCGTCTGCTACTGGGCGGAAGCCCACGGCAATGACGCCCTGACCGCACTCGGCCTCGGCGGCGGCAACATGGAGGGCAAGGAAGTCCGCTTCGGCATCGTCGCCTCCGCCCTGTTCGCCGTCATCACCACCGCGGCCTCCTGCGGTGCCGTCAACGCCATGCACGATTCCTTCAACGCGCTCGGCGGCATGATCCCGCTGATCAACATGCAGCTCGGCGAGATCATCATCGGCGGCGTCGGCGCCGGCCTCTACGGCATGCTGCTGTTCGTGATCCTGGCGATCTTCGTCGCCGGGCTGATGGTGGGCCGCACCCCGGAATATGTCGGCAAGAAGATCGAGGCCAAGGAGGTGAAGATGGCGATGCTGGCCATCCTGATCCTGCCCTTGATGTATCTCGGCTGGACCGCGGTGGCGGTGGTCTATCCGACCGCCGTCGCTTCCATGGCCAATCCCGGCCCGCATGGCTTTTCCGAGGTGCTCTATGCCTACACCTCGCAGACCGCCAACAACGGCTCGGCCTTCGGCGGCCTGACCGGCAACATCCTGTTCTACAACGTCACCGGTGCGATCTCGATGTTCATCGGGCGATTCTGGATGATCATCCCGGCGATGGCGATCGCCGGATCGCTGGCGGCGAAGAAATCGGTGCCGCCATCGGCCGGCACATTCCCGACCACCGGCCCGCTGTTCGTCGGCCTCGTCGTCGGCGTGATCCTGATCGTCGGCGGCCTCACCTTCTTCCCGGCGCTGGCCCTCGGCCCGATCGCCGAGCACCTGGCGATGACGGCCGGCACCCTGTTTGCCTCGAATTGAGCGGAGCTCGCCCCATGGATACCACTCACATCGTGCGGAAGCGCCAGGTCACGTCGGCGCTGTTCGATCCGCAGATCCTCGTCCCGGCGATCGGCTCGGCCTTCGTCAAGCTCGATCCCCGCACGCTGATCAAGAACCCGGTAATGTTCGTGCTGGAAGTCGTGACGGTGCTGACCACGGTCATCCTGCTGCGCGACATCGTCACCGGCGGCGGCGAGATCGGCTTCGAAGTTCAGATCATCCTGTGGCTGTGGTTCACCATCCTGTTCGCCAATTTCGCCGAGGCGATCGCCGAGGGCCGCGGCAAGGCGCAGGCCGATGCCCTGCGCAAGACCCGCACCGAGACCAGCGCCAAACTGCTGACCGGCAGCGGGCGGGAGTTCAAGCTCGCCCCCAGCACATCGCTGAAGGTCGGCGACGTCGTGCTGGTCGAAGCCGGCGACACCATCCCCTCCGACGGCGAGGTGGTCGAGGGCGTGGCCTCGGTCAACGAGGCGGCGATCACCGGTGAATCCGCGCCGGTGATCCGCGAATCCGGCGGCGACCGCTCGGCGGTGACCGGCGGCACCCAGGTCCTGTCGGACTGGATCCGCGTCCGCATCACCGCGGCGGCGGGCTCGACCTTCCTCGACCGTATGATCAACCTCGTCGAGGGCGCCGCCCGGCAGAAGACGCCGAACGAGATCGCCCTCAACATTCTGCTGATCGGGCTGACCATCATCTTCGTCTTCGCCACCGCGACGATCCCGAGCTATGTGGCCTATGCGGGCGGCACGGTCTCGATCGTGGTGCTGGTGGCGCTGTTCGTCACCCTGATCCCGACCACCATCGGCGCCCTGCTTTCGGCCATCGGCATCGCCGGCATGGACCGCCTGGTCCGCTTCAACGTGCTGGCGATGTCCGGCCGCGCGGTGGAGGCCGCCGGCGACGTCGACACCCTGCTGCTCGACAAGACCGGCACCATCACCCTCGGCAACCGCCAGGCATCCGCCTTCCGGCCGGTGCGCGGCGTCACCGAGAAGGAGCTCGCCGACGCGGCGCAGCTCGCCTCGCTCGCCGACGAGACGCCGGAAGGCCGCTCGATCGTGGTGCTGGCCAAGGAGAAACACGGCATCAGGGGCCGCGACATTGCCGAGATCGGCGCCCATTTCATTCCGTTCACGGCCCAGAGCCGGATGAGCGGCGTCGAGATCGGCTCGTCCTGGGTCCGCAAGGGCGCCGTCGACGCGGTGATCAACTTTCTCAACGCGGGGGGCACCGCCAGCGCCTCGGGCAACGTCGTCCGCGCCATGCAGCCGGCGCTCAGCACCGAGGCGACGCGGGAAATCAACGCGATCGCCGAGGAAATCGCCAAGGCCGGCGGCACGCCGCTGGCGGTGGCGAGGGACGGCAAGCTGCTCGGCATCATCCACCTCAAGGACATCGTCAAGGGCGGCATCCGCGAGCGCTTCGCCGAGCTGCGCCGCATGGGCATCCGCACGGTGATGATCACCGGCGACAACCCGATGACTGCGGCGGCCATCGCCGCCGAAGCCGGCGTCGACGACTTCCTCGCCCAGGCGACGCCGGAGGACAAGCTGCGCCTGATCCGCGACGAACAGGCCAAAGGCAAGCTGGTGGCGATGTGCGGCGACGGCACCAACGACGCCCCCGCGCTCGCCCAGGCCGATGTCGGTGTCGCCATGAATACCGGCACCCAGGCGGCGCGCGAAGCCGGCAACATGGTCGATCTCGATTCCAACCCGACCAAGCTGATCGAGATCGTCGAGATCGGCAAACAGCTGCTGATGACCCGTGGCGCGCTGACGACCTTCTCCATCGCCAACGACGTCGCCAAGTATTTCGCCATCATCCCGGCGATGTTCCTGGCGTTCTATCCGCAGCTTCAGGCGCTCAACATCATGAATCTATCGAGCCCGCAAAGCGCCATCCTCTCGGCCATCATCTTCAACGCGCTGATCATCATCGCGCTGATCCCGCTGTCGCTGAAGGGCGTCGCCTATCGCGCCGTCGGCGCCGGCGCGCTGCTCCGCCGCAACCTGCTGGTTTACGGCCTTGGCGGCATCATCATTCCGTTCATCGGCATCAAGGCCATCGACCTCGTCGTCGCTGCGCTGCATCTGGCGTGAAGGGAAGCGACATGCGTTTCGAGGCATCGAGCCTGTCGCGCGGCGGAAGCTGCAGATGATCGCTGACCGTCGCGACACCCATTGAGGAGAACAACCATGTTGAAGGAACTCCGCCCCGCCGTGGTCTTCATCGTCGCCCTGACGGTGATCACCGGCCTCGTCTATCCCCTCGCCATGACCGGGATCGCCCAGGCCCTCTTCCCCCGCCAGGCGCAGGGCAGCCTGATCGAGCACCACGGCCAGGTGGTCGGCTCGGCGCTGATCGGCCAGGCCTTCGCGCAAGACAGGTACTTCCACGGCCGGCCGTCGGCCACCAATGCGCCGGATCCGAATGATTCGGCCAAGACCGTCGATGCGCCCTACAACGCCTCGAACTCCATGGGCTCCAATCTCGGCCCCACCAACAAGGCCCTGATCGAGCGGGTCAAAGGCGAGGTCGAGAAGCTGAAGGCGGAAAATCCGTCGGCGGCCGTCCCGATCGACCTCGTCACCACGTCGGGCAGCGGCCTCGACCCGAACCTGTCGCCCGAAGCCGCCCTCTTCCAGGTCGGGCGGGTTGCGAAAGCCCGACAGATGTCGGAGGATCGAATTCGACAGCTGGTCCAGCAACACATCGAAGGACGCTGGCTGGGCCTCCTGGGCGAGCCGCGGGTCAACGTGCTCGCCCTCAATCTGGCCCTCGATCAGCTGAAGTGAGGTTGCGAAAGGCACTCGGATCCGATGGCGGAATGGCACCGCGATACTGAGGCCAGACCTTCGCCGGAGGCGCTGCTGGAAGCCGCCCGGCGCGAAGACAGCCTTGCGGGCAAGCTGAAGATCTTTGTCGGCGCCGCCCCCGGCGTCGGCAAGACCTATGAGATGCTGCAGCAGGCGCGCGCCCGCCGGCGCGACGGCGCCGATCTCGTCGTCGGCGTCGTCGAGACCCACGGCCGCAAGGAGACCGAGGCGCTGCTCGAAGGCCTCGAGGTCATTGCGCGCCGCCCGATCGACTACCGCGGCCAGCGCCTCGAGGAAATGGACCTCGACGCCATCGTGGCGCGAGGCCCGAAGATCGCGGTGGTCGACGAGCTCGCCCACACCAATGCGCCAGGCTCCCGCCATCCCAAGCGCTATCTCGACGTCGAGGAACTGCTCGATCGCGGCATCGATGTCTACACCACCGTCAACATCCAGCACATCGAGAGCCTCAACGATGTGGTGGCGCAGATCACCCATGTGCGGGTGCGCGAGACCGTGCCCGATTCGATCTTCAACCGCGCCGAAGCCGTCGAACTCGTCGATATCACGCCGGACGACCTGATCCAGCGCCTCAAGGACGGCAAGGTCTACGTCCCCAGGCAGGCCGAACGCGCCCTCGAGCATTTCTTCTCCAGCGCCAATCTCACGGCGCTGCGCGAACTCGCCCTGCGGCGCACCGCCGAGCGCGTCGACGAACAACTGCTCGACCAGCTCCAGGCCCGCGCCATGCACGGCGCATGGGCGGCGGGCGAGCGGATCCTGGTGTGCATCAACGAGGATCCGGTGGCGCAGGGGCTGGTGCGCTACGCCAAGCGCCTCGCCGACCGCCTCCACGCGCAGTTCACCGCTCTTTCGGTCGAGACCTCGCGCAATCTTCAATTCAGCGAGGAGCAGCGCGACCGGCTCGCCGACACGCTGCGGCTCGCCCAGTCCCTGGGCGCGGAAGCCGTCTCGATCCCGGGCGGCGGCCGGCGCATCGCCGACGACGTGATCAGCTATGCCCGGGCCAACAACATCACCCAGATCGTGGTGGGCAAGTCGTCGCGCTCGCGCCTGTTCGAGATCATCTACGGCTCGGTTGTCCACGACCTGGTCCGCCGCGCCGACGACATCAGCGTCCACGTCATCGCCGGCGAGGACGCGCTGGAGGAGCCGCCGGCGCGGCGGGCGATCAAGCCGGCGCAGAGCCAGGGCGCCTTCGACCTCAGGCCCTATGCCTATGCGCTTGCCGGGGTCGCCGCGGCGCTCGGCTTCGGCGAGGCCATCTGGCCGTGGTTCGGCATCGAGAATGTCGACCTGGTGTTCCTGACCGCGATCGTGGCCGTCGCCGTCAGCCTGGGACTGTTGCCGTCGCTGCTGGCCACCGTGGCCGCGTCGCTGGCCTACAATTTCTTCTTCATGGAGCCGCTCTACACCTTCACGATCGCCGACCCGCGCAATATCGCGGCCTTCATCTTCTTCACGGTGATCGCGGTGTTCGTCTCCAATGTCGCGGCCAGGGTCCGCACCCAGGCCGTCGCCGCCGCGATGCGGGCGCGCAACACCGAGTCCCTCTATTCGTTCAGCCGCAAGCTTGCCGGCGTCGGCACCCTCGACGACGTGCTGTGGGCGACCGCCTACCAGATCGCCTTGATGCTGCGGGTGCGCGTCGTGCTGCTGCTCGAGGAGGACGGCTCGATCGCCGTCAAGGCCGGCTATCCGCCCGAGGACGCCCTCGACGAGGCCGATCTCGCCGCGGCGAAATGGGCCTGGCAGAACGACCGTCCCGCCGGCCGCAGCTCCGACACGCTGCCCGGCGCCAAGCGCCTGTTCCTGCCGATGCGCACCGGCCGCGGCGCCATCGGCGTCGTCGGCATCGACAGCGACCGCCCCGGCGCCCTGCTCACGCCGGACGAGCGCCGCCTGCTCGACGCCCTGATCGACCAGGGGGCGCTCGCCATCGAGCGCGTTCGCCTCGTCGAGGACATCGACCAGGTCAAGCGCGCCATCGAGGCCGATCGCCTGCGCAGCGCGCTTCTGACCTCGATCTCGCACGACCTCAAGACGCCGCTGTCCGCGGTGCTCGGCTCGGCCGGCGCGCTGCGCGACCTCGGCGACAAGCTCGGCCCCGCCGAGCGCGCCGACCTGCTCGGCACCATCATCGACGAGGCCGAGCGGCTCAACCGCTTCATCGCCAACCTGCTCGACATGACCAAGCTGGAATCCGGCGCGGTGACGCCCAACGCCGCGCCCCACGACATGCACGAGATCGTCAGTACGGCGCTGCGCCGCGCCGGCCGGATCCTGGCGCGCCACAAGATCGAGCTGAAGCTGGCGGCGGACCTTCCCATGGTCGCGGTCGACGCAGTGCTGTTCGAGCAGGTGATCTTCAATCTGCTCGACAACGCCGCCAAATACTCCCCGGAGGGCAGCACCGTCACCATCCAGAGCTTCCGCGACGCAGGATCAGTGATGCTGCAGGTCGCCGACGAGGGCCACGGCATCCCGCCCGGCGACCTCGAGCAGATCTTCGAGAAGTTCTACCGGGTGCGGAAGACCGACCACGTCCGCGCCGGTACCGGGCTCGGGCTTGCCATCTCCCGCGGATTCATCGAAGCGATGCAGGGGACGATCACGGCGGCCAACCGGACCGACCGCTCCGGCGCCGTCTTCACCATCCGGCTGCCGGTCCCGGCCCAACAGCGTCAAATGGATACGGCGGCATGAGCGCAGCGCCCCTGCAGGTTCTGGTGATCGACGACGAGCCGCCCATCCGCAAACTGCTGCGCATGGGCCTCGGCAGCCAGGGCTACCGCGTCATCGAGGCGGGCAACGGCAAGGCCGGGCTGGAGTGCCTCGAGCAGAAGCCGGACCTCATCATCCTCGATCTCGGCCTGCCCGACATCCAGGGGCACGAGCTGCTGCGGATGATCCGCGCGCGCAACGACAGCGTGCCGGTCGTCGTGCTGTCGAGCCGCGGCGACGAGGCCGGCAAGGTCCAGGCGCTCGACTACGGCGCCGACGACTACGTCACCAAGCCGTTCGGCATGGACGAACTGCTGGCGCGGCTGCGCGCCGCCCTGCGTCACCAGCTTCAGAGCCATGGCGAGCGGCCCCTCTTCCGGGTCGGCGACCTGTCGGTGGATCTGGTGCGGCGCATCGTCAAGCGCGGCGACGCCGAGATCAAGCTATCCCCCAAGGAATACGACCTCCTGCGGATCCTGGTACAGCACGCCGGCAAGGTTCTCACCCACAAGTTCCTGCTGAACGAGCTATGGGACAGTTTCACCGACGCCCAATATCTGCGGGTCTATGTCCGCCAGTTGCGCCAGAAGATCGAAGCCGATCCGGAGCAGCCGCAATTGCTGCTGACCGAGACTGGCGTCGGCTATCGGCTGCGTGCGCCGGACTGAGCGCGCGCGGCGCAGCACTGGTTTGGAGCGAAGGCCGTGGCTCTTGTTGTTGACGTACCGTCTTCACGCGAGCCGGCCTCCCCCTCGCTTGAAGACGCTCGATGGAATGACTGAAATGAATCTCGCTGCGGTGTTCTTCCCGGCCACGACCGTGATCGACCTCAATGTCGCCGACAAGGCCGACCTGCTGCGACGCCTCGCCGAGATCGCATCGACCGCCGCCAATCTGACCGCCGGCGAGATCACCGCCGCCCTCGTCAAGCGCGAGGACCTCGGCTCGACCGGTCTTGGCGGCGGCGTCGCCATTCCTCACGCCCGCGTGGCGGAATTGAAGACGCCCTGCGGCGTCATCGCCCGGCTCAAGCGCCCGATCGATTTTGCCGCCATCGACGGCCAGCCGGTCGATCTCGTCGTCCTCCTCCTGCTCCGCGGCGACGCCGGCAGCGATCAGCTCAACCTGCTCGCCGCGGTGGCGCGACGGCTGCGCGATGTGCCGGCGCTGCGCGCGTTTCGTGCTGCAAAAGGCGCCCAGCAGCTCCTGGAACTGTTCACGCGGCCGGCGTGACGCGCCATAGCCCCATTCGCAAATCCCGCCTTCCGGCGTGGCGCGCTTGCGCTATCAGCATTCGAGCGAGTTCTTCAAACGCGCGTCAGATCCAAAACCACACTAGAAGTCCTGGATGCCCGCGACCGGTCGTCGGCTTCGATCCGGCACAATGGCTGGGCGCGCCGAAGCTTCTTAGCGAAGGCGGGCGAGCGCGGGCATGACGATTGAAAGGGGCGTTTCAGTGAACCGCTACTTGCCGGTCGCGACGAAGACGCCGTCCCATGCGGCCGGCGGCGGCGCGGCCTGGAACGCCCTGATGCGCTCGGCATAGAGGTCGTGATAGGCCTTCAGCCGGCCGGCGCTGTCGGCCTTGCGGCCGGCGTCGAGCGCGAAGGCCGCGCCGCTCCAGTCGCGGCTGCGATAGGCCGCCAGCATCTCGGTATTGGCGTTGCGCAGGTGCTGGAATTCCTCGGACGCCAGCAGGTCCTCGCGCCCGAACACCGCATAGATCACCTCAGGCTCGTTCTTGCCCTTCACCCGGATGAAATCGATCTCGAGAATGGCGAAGCGTTCCCTGACGGCGAGCGCGGTGTTCGATCCGGCGATGATCGGCACGCCGTAGGATTTCGACTGGCCTTCGAGGCGCGAGGCGAGATTGACGCTGTCGCCGAGCGCCGAATAGTCGAAGCGCAGGTCCGATCCCATGTTGCCGACGACGCAGGCACCGGTATTGAGGCCGATGCCGATATTGATCGGGATGAAACCCGCGCCGTCTGCTTCCGCCTCGGCCCGCCGCTCCACGTTGAGCATCTCGATCCGGGCGATCATGTCGAGCGCGGCCTCCACCGCATGGTGCTCGTGCATGGCGTCGCCGAGCGGCGCGTTCCAGAACGCCATGATGGCGTCGCCCATGTATTTGTCGACGGTGCCATGTCGGCTGACGATGGCGTTGGTGAGCGGCGTCAGCAGCCGGTTCATCAGCGAGATCAGCCCCTGGGGATCGTCCTTGTAGCTCTCGGAGATCGTGGTGAAGCCGCGGACGTCGGAGAACATCACGGTGAGCGCCCGCACCTCGCCGCCGAGCACCAGATGCTCGGGGGCGCTGGCGAGCCGCTCGACCAGCGCCGGCGACAGGTATTGACTGAAGGCGGAGCGGATGCGCCGGCGCTGCTGCTGTTCGCTGACGTAGTTGACGAAGACCAGCACCACATAGATCAGGAAGCTCGCGAGCAGCGGAAAGCTCGCATCGATCAGCAGCCGTTGCTGGTCGAACAGGTACCACGAGACGCCGGCGATCAGCACCGACAACACGATCCCCAGCAGCAGGATGACCAGCGGACCGAACACCGGCACCAGCCAGATCACGGCGCCGCCGACCACCAGCGCCGCCAGGATCTCCAGCGCACCGGCGAAGTTCGGCCGCGACAGGGTCGAGCGCGTCAGCACGTTTTCGAGGATCTGGGCGTGAACCTCGACGCCGGGCACCACCGGGTCGACCGGCGTCGTCTTGACGTCGAGCAGACCCACCGCCGAGGTCCCGATCAGCACCAGGCGGCCGTTGAAGCGGTCGGCCGGCACGGCGCCTTCCAGCACGTCCACCGCCGAGACGAAGCGCGCCGGATCGTGGTGGGAGAAATGCACCCAGAGCTGGCCGTTGCGGTCGGTCGGAAACTGAAAGCCGCGCACCGCGACACTTCTCATCCCGGCGGCATCCGCCCTGATCAGCAGTGATTCCGATCCGCTCGCAACCCGCAGGATTTCCGTGGTCAGCGACGGCAGCAGATTTCCCTCGGCGCGCATCACCACCGGGACGCGGCGGACGATGCCGTCGCGCTCGGTGCGGATGGCGAGCTGGCCGAGGCCTGCGGCGGCGTTCTCCAGCACCGGAATGTTGCGCAGCAGCCCGGGGAAATCGAACAGCAGCGGCGTCGGGTCGACGCCCAGCACCGCGACGCCCTGCGTCGGCCGCGGCGGCAGCGACCTCGCCACGACCCTCGGCAGGCCGGATTCGCCGAGCACGACGCGGCCCTTCTTCAAGGCCGCGGCGAGGATCTGGTCGTTGTTGGGCGCGGCACGAAGGCGCGCGCGCGTCGCCTCGTCGATGCCCTGGAAATCGCGGGCGGCGATATCGGGCGACAGGCGGTCCGGCTCGGCGAAGATGATGTCGAAGCCGATCACGACGGCGCCGGCCCGGGTCAGGCGGTCGACCAGGTCGGCGAGCCGCGTCCGCGCCCACGGCCACTGGCCGATGCGATCGAGGCTCTTGTCGTCGATGTCGACGATCACCACCGGGCGCTGCTCGGCCCGCCGCGGTGCCAGAACCTGATAGGTATCGAAGGTGCGCACGCGCAATTCCTCGACCGCAAGCGGGTCGGCGATGCGGCCGGCGACAAGAACGATCAGCAGCGCGACGCAGAGCGCGCGGCCCGGTCCGAAGCGGCGAGCCAGTCGGCGGAGCCCCTTCATGGATCGGCTACTTCTCCCGGAATGCGCGCATGAGCTGGTCGTGCAGCGGCTTCGCCAGATAGGACAGAACGGTGCGCTCGCCGGTCTGGACGAAAGCTTCCACCGGCATGCCGGGGATCAGCTTGACGTTGTCGAGCCGCGCCATTTCGCCGGCCGGAATCGAAACCCGCACGGTGTAATAGCTCTGGCCGGTGCGCTGGTCGGTGGTGGTGTCGGGCGAGACCCGCACCACTTCGCCGCTCAGTTCCGGCGTGGTGCGCTGGTTGAAGGCGGACAGCCGCAGCAGGACCTTGGCGCCGATCTTGACCTGGTCGATGTCCTGCGGGTTGATCTTCGCCTCGACCGACAGCGTATCGGCCTGCGGCACGATCAGCATGATCGCATCGCCCGCGGTGATCACGCCGCCGATGGTATGGACGTTGGACTGCAGCACCATGCCGTCCTGCGGCGCCCTGATCTCGATGCGCCGGAGCTGATCTTCGGCCGTGACCTTGCGCTCGACCAGTTCACCGATCTTGTCGTTGACCTCGCGCTGTTCCTTGGTGACCTCGGCGCCGAGATCCTTGTCGATCTGGATGATCTGCAGTTCGGTCTCGGCGATCTTGCCCTTGGCCTGGGCGGTGGAGGCGACGAACTGGCCGCGGTCGCCTTCGAGGCGGGCGGCATCGCGCTCCAGCGCGGTCAGGCGCGAGATCTGGATGAGGTTGCGGTTGTAGAGGTCGCGGACGCCTTCGAGCTCCTTGTTGATCAGATCGATCTCGCGCCCCTTGGCGGCCTCCTGGGCGGCGAGGCCGCGGATCTCCTCCTGAAGCTGGGCGACGCGCTCGCGCAGCTGCGCGCGCTGGCCGAGGCGGCCGGCGCGCCGTACCTCGAACTGGTTGGTCTCGCTCGCCATCACCGCCATCACTTCCGGGTCGCCGGCCTGGTCGAGCAACACCTGCGGAAACGTGACCTGCTGCGCGCCCTGCAGTTCGGCCTGCAGCCGCGCCGCCCGGGCATAGAGCGCGTTCAATCCCTTGGTGACGATCGCGAGGCTCGCCTTGGTGACGGTGTCGTCGAGCTTGACCAGCACGTCGCCGGCCTTGACGAGGTCGCCGTCGCGGGCACGCAATTCGCCGACCACGCCGCCGGTCGGATGCTGCACCTTCTTGACGTTGGAATCGACCACCACCGAGCCGGACGCCACCAGGGCGCCGGCGATCTGCGTCGTCGAGGCCCAGCCGCCGACACCGCCGGACAGCAGCACGACGATGGCGACGCCCGCGAGCAGATGCCGGCGGATGGAGCGGCGCGACTGGGTGAGCGGAGCTGGCACCGGGGTCGGGGACGCGACGATCATTGCGGGTGGCTGTGCCATCGTCTGCCTCATGATCACACGCCCGCATCCGGCGCCGCGCGCCGCGGCAGCGGCGCGACCTTGGCGGGCGAAGGCTGCAGCACGGCCTCCTTGGATCCGAAGGCCTGCCTGCGTCCGCCGGCCATCACCAGCACGTGGTCGACGCCGGCGAGACCGACGGGCCGGTGCGCCACCACCACGACGATGCCGCCGCGAGCCCGCACCGCGAGGACGGCCGCGGTGAGCGCCTCGTCGCCGTCGCGATCGAGATTGGAATTCGGCTCGTCGAGCACGAGCAGGAACGGCTCGCCGAAGAGCGCCCGCGCCAGCGCCACACGCTGCGCCTGGCCCGCCGAGAGCACGCAACCCTGTTCGCCGATCTGGCTGTCATAGCCCTCGCGCATCGACACGATCAGTTCGTGGATGCCGGCCTGTTTCGCCGCGGCGATGATGGCCTCGGGCCGCGCCTCCCGATCGAAGCGGGCGATGTTCTGGGCGATGGTGCCGGCAAACAGCTCGACGTCCTGCGGCAGATAGCCGATGTGCCGGCCGAGCACCTCGGGCGACCACTGGTCGAGGGTGGCGCCATCGAGGCGCACCGCGCCGCGTTGCGGCGCCCAGACGCCGACCAGCGCCCGCGCCAGCGACGACTTGCCCGAACCGCTCGGCCCGATGACGCCGAGCCCCTGCCCGGCTTCGAGTTCGAACGACACATCGCCCACCGCCACCTGCTGGCTGCCCGGCGGCACGACGCCGAGATTCTCCACGGTCAGCCGCCGGGCCGGATCCTGCAGCAGGGTCGGCGCCGAACGCATCGGCAGGGCCGCGAACAGGACGTTGAGCCGGCGCCAGCTCTGCCGCGCGGCGACGAAGCCCTTCCAGTTGGCGATGGCGAGATCGACCGGCGCGAGCGCCCGGGCGCTGAGGATCGAGCCGGCGATGATGATGCCGGCGGTGGCCTGCTGGTTGATGACGAGCCAGGCGCCGACCGCGAGCACCGCCGACTGCAGCATCATCCGCAGCACCTTGGCGAGGGCGCCGAGGCCGCCGGCGACGTCGCTCGCCCGGCGGTTGCCTTCGAGATAGGTCTGGTTGGCCTCGGTCCAGCGCTGCGTCATCCGGCCGGCCATGCCCATGGCGACAAGCACCTCGGCGTTGCGCCGGCCGGCCGCGGCGAGATCGCTGCGCCTCGCCGCCTGGGCGGTGGCTTCCCGCCACGGCGCCTGGGTGAACCATTCGGTCAGCACCGTCAGGGTCGCCAGGATGATGGCGCCGACCAGCGCGGTGACGCCGATCAGGGGGTGGAAGGCGAAGCAGATCGCCAGATACAGCGGCAGCCATGGCAGATCGAACAAGGCGCCCGGGCCCATGCCCGACAGGAACGCGCGCACCGCGTCGAGGTCGCGCAGCGGCTGAAGCCCCTCGCCGCGGCCGCCGCTGACCAGCGGCAACCGGACCACGGTTTCGAACACGCGCGGGCTCAGGACCTCGTCGAGGCTCATGCCGATACGGACCAGAATACGCCCGCGCAGCAGGTCGAGCACGCCCTGGGCGACATAGAGGCCGCCGGCCAGAATGACCAGACCGACCAGGGTCGGCACGCTGCGGCTCGGCAGCACCCGGTCATAGACTTCCAGCATGAACATCGAGCCGGTCAAATAGAGGATATTGATCATGCAGCTCATGGCCCCGACGCCGAAGAAGGCGCCGCGGCAGGCGCTCAAGGCCTCGCCGAGCTCGGATTTGGCACTGGATTGGAGCGAAGGAGACGGGCCGCGCTGCATCATCAGATCCGAATTGACGGACGACCGGCGGTGCTTGCTGCCCGTGTCCTGCTGAATCGTCGCACCATTATGCCAGCCGCCCGCCGGTTTTGGCAGTTTTTCCCGAGCGCCGCCCGCCGAAAATTCGTCGGCCGGCCTGACGCTCAGCCGATGGAATGGCTGCTGACGATGAAATCGCTGGCATGCAGGCTGCTGGCGGCAACGTTCTTCAGAGTGATGCTGTCCTGGCTGTCGATGGTGATCAGGGTGTCCGCGCCCACGGCCGTGACGTGCTGCGCCATCCAGCCATTGACATCATCCGTGGTCACAACGGCACGAAGATCGATCTGATCCTGGCTCGGGGAGAAATCGAGGATGGTATCCTTGCCCGACTGGGGGGCGAAGACGAACTGTTCCGCGACGCTGGAACCGAGAAAGACGTCTTTCCCCGTCGTTCCGGCCAACACAACCGGGGCCACCGGAAAATCGGCCGTGCTGAAAATGAAGTTCAGGCTGTCGGAGGCGCCATGGCCATCGGTGACGGAGACCGTCACCATTTCGACGTGCTCTTCGTCGGATTCGTTGGTCTGATAGACAAACCCGGCGAGATCGCCGTTGATCGCGACAAGGGTTCCGCTATCGCCGTTCGAACTCAGGGTTCCATAGACGGTCTGCGCCTGCAGCGTGTAGGTCTCCGTGCTCGCGGCATCGGCATCGCTGACGTGCAAGCCGGAAAAGGCGATTCGGTCCTCGTCCGTGTGGACCGCGCTGAGCCCGTCGATAGCGATCACCGGCGCGTCGTTGACGCCATGGATGTCGAAGGACACATCCTTGGTCGTTCCGTCCGCCGCGGTCACCGTGAAGACGTCGGTCCTGGTCTGGTCGGCGCCGAGATAGGCGACCGCAGAATTGGCGACGGAATACACGTAGGAACCGTCGGACTGCAGGGTCAGGACGCCGAGATCGCCGTCGTGGGCGACGACGTCGGTCTGGAAGCTGGACTGGCCATGATCGGCATCGCTGATGCCGATGTGGCCGCTCGCCAGCAGATTGCCATTGGCATCGACGCCAAAATCCTCGGTGACGGACGCCACGTCCGGATTGCCGATGACGGCGGGATCGTTGCTGCCGGTGACGACGACATTCACCGTCTCGGTGCCGCTGGCGCCGTTCGTGTCGGTGATCTGGAGGGTATAGGACAGCGTCACGCTCTCGCCCGCGGCGAGATAGTCGAACAGATGGTCCGGCGCGGTGAAACTCGCCGTGAGCTGGCCGTGAATGTCGTCGAGGTTCTTGGTCAGGCTCTCGATCGAAAGGCTCGAGCCGAAAGTCGACGCAAGATCCGCCGGCAGTCCGCCCGTCACGCCGCTGGCGCCGACGAAATGCACCGATGGCGTGTGGCCGGCGGCGAGATAGCCGCTGGTGACGTCGCTGAAGTCCTGATCGGTGAAATTGAGGACGATCGTCGCCGTATCGGAGGCGCCGCTCCCCGTCACGGCCGGTCGTTCGCTGAGCAGAACGGACGTCAGCGGCGTCGTGCCCGTCGTGTCGCCAACCAGCGCATGGGCCGCGCCGTTGAGCGCGTCGGCATAACTGCCGGTGTACTGATAACTGCCGGTGGTCGAAAACACCGGGGCGTCGTTGAGGCCGACCAGCGTCAGTTCGAGCGTGATATGGACGGTATAGGGCTCGTTCGACGTCAGATTGGCGGTCGCCGGACCACCGTAGCTGTCGAAGGTGATGGTGTAGACCGCGTTCTCGCCCTTGCCCAGGAACTGAAAGTTGCTCGGATCGTAGGTGATTTTGCCGGAGACCGGATCGATGGTGATCAGGCTCGCCAGGTTGAAGCTGCCCGGCAGCGCCGAGGGGCCGGTCGTGTTCGTCAGCACGGCGGTGCCGGAAACGTAAGGCACCACGATGTTGTAGAACGGCGCGGAGCCGACACTGGTCTGATCGACGACGACGCGATCGCCGATATTGAAGGACTTGATCACCGACACCGACGACTGGATATCGTCCACATTGCCGACCCCGCCGGCTTGCGGCGCCGACACGTCGCTGACCTTGATGGTGGGCGGCGGCACGATCGTGATCGTCGCATCGAAGCTGCTCCAGCCCCTGGAGTCGGCATCGGGAAGGAGCAGGTTGGCGAGCTTGATCTGCCCGTCGGTGGTGAACTGGTAGAGCTTGTCGTCGCCAAACAGCCAGTAGCTCGAGCCGGACGATCCGCCGTTGGATTTCGGATCGGCGTCGTTGAGCTTCTGGAACGCCATCGAGAAGACCTGCTGGATCAGGTCCCGCTCCGCCTGCATGTCGGCCAGCGTCTTCACCTGCTCGGTGATCGAGAGCTGGTTGAAGCCGGACGGCGTGACGAGGGTCACGATCCCGGCCTGGTTCACGGTCCCGATCCTCTCGCCGGTCACCCGGCTGTAGAGTTCGTACGAGCCGACATGATTGCCCGGCTCCACCAGCACGGAGAATTTGGTCGGGCCGTCATTGGCGGCGATTTCGACCAGCACCGCTGTGCCGCGGATGCCCATCGTCGCGACCGGCGTGTCGATCCGCATCGACCCGTTCTTCGCCGTCTGGCCGGCGACGAAGGTGATGGTGCCCTGGACGAGGCTCAGGAAGGACGAGTTCGATGACCCGTTGGGGTCATAGACCATGTCGTTGAGCACCATGCGGGCATTGGAGCCGAGACTGAACGCGGTGCCGTCGACGAAGATGACGCCCAAGGCGCTGTCCTGCCCCGCCTGCACCACGTCGCCCTTGAAGACGTTGTCGCCGATGTTGAGGTCGACGGTGACGCCGTTGCGCACCACGCTGGCGGTGCCGGTCAGCTTCGCCACCTTGCCGATCGGCGTGCCGGCGGGCGCCGCCGCTCCCGCCTGGGCGAACACCGTCGGTCCCGCCAGGGCGTCGACGACCGCGCCGCTGAGGCTGGCGCCCTCGCGGCTGTAGATGTCGGCGCGCCCGGTTCCCTTGAAATAGTCCGGCACGAGGAGCTTGCGGTCGTCGTCCGAAATCACGAGGTCGCTGCCCGAGCGCGCGTAATGGCCGGAGAACACCAGATGTGAATCGCCGACCACCACCCGGCCGCCGGTTGTGGCTGAGGCTCCATGCAACCCTGATCCGTCGACATGGCTTTTGGCTATGGACTGCCGGTCCCCGACGGAGTCGTTCGCGCCAAATGCGAACCCGTCCAGCACTGAAAAATGTCCACTCTCGGAAGAGTCGCGCACGGCGGGCGCCCTCGACTAAAGATTATCGATTAGTAAAACACCCCCAATAAAGGTTCATACCATTTCCGGTGGCGGGTTCAAATAAATACCGCCGACCACTTGAAAGAGGCGAAGATCAGAAAAGTAAATTGACGTCGTCGCGAGGAATTAAATCTGAGTTTTTTCAGGTATACCCAGGCGAATTCGGACAATATCTTTGGTGAATTCAGCAATTAATGTGCTGTATACGACAATATTCGCAACATGACGCAAAGCCTATTCGGCATCGGAACTTGAATTCCTCTTCCCGCCTGGCAGGAACTGGCCATGGTGGCAGCCCCAGCGCAGCGATATTGCCGGCTTTAGCCGACGAAACTGCCTCAAACGCAACGGATCGCCTTCCAGCGGATTTCACCAGCAGTCCGATCTCCCGAGCGGCGTTAGCCGGCCGCAATCGTCGCCGATCGCCACCTTGGACGCCAGGACCGGCGATTGCGAGGATGCGGCCCTACCTCTGACGCCCCAGACCGATCAGCCGGCCAGTCGGCGGAACAGCGAGCGCTTCTTCGCACCGCAGACCACCGCAGCCATGGCCTTCCTGCCGCCGCGCGTGTCGAACTCGTAAGCCAGCGGCGGCGCCTCGGTCGGCTTGAGTTCGAGCCGCAACCGCTTCGCCCGGGCGACGTCGCGCAGCGGCACGTCGAACAGCGGCACGCTGCGCGGATTGGAGAACACCTGCAGCAGCACCGGCTGCGGCTTCGAATTGTCGAAGGTGACGACGCTGTCGACCATGCCGCGCGTCAGGTCGCGGTCGATCTCGATCGCCAGCAGTGGCGCACCATTGGCGCAGGCGAAGCGCAAGGTGGCATCGCCCGCCTTGCTGGCGACGACAGCCTGGCGGGCGCCGCGGCCCGGGCCGTCACCCTGTCCCGGGACGACCTGCCATTGCGCCTGCGCGCCGAGAATCGAGCCGATCAGCACCAGCGACGCCAGGAGCCCCGTCGGCAGCGCCGCGACGCTCGTTTCTACGATGGATATCTGCGCCATGGATGTCTGCGCCAACGCCATGTCCCGGCACGCCCTCCGGCAGGCGGCCCGTCGTCGCCAGCCGCCCTGCGTCGCGACGTGAGGTGACACATCGGCGCCCATCCCGCAACATCGGCCGGCGCATGGCCGCGATCGCCCGGTCACTCGGCCGTGGCGCGGGCGAAGCCGATATAGATCTCGCGCAGGCGCGCCGCGATCGGCCCCGGCTTGCCGCCGGCGACCGGCTGGCCATCGATCCGCACCACCGGCTGCACGAAGGCCGAGGCGCTGGTGATGAAGGCCTCCTGCGCCGCCAGCGCCTCGGCGACGGTGAAGGCGCGCTCCTCGATCCTGAGCTTCTGCTCGTCGGCCAACGCCAGCACCGCCTTGCGGGTGCAGCCGGGCAGGATGGCGTTGGAATTGGGCCGCGTCAGCAGCACATGGTCGGGCGTCAGGATGAAGACCGACGACGACCCGCCCTCGGTGATGACGCCGTCCTGGACCATCCAGGCCTCCTGGCAGCCGGCCTCGGCGGCGGCCTGCTTGGCCAGCACCTGGGCGAGCAGGCCGATGCTCTTGATGTCGCGGCGCTCCCAGCGGATGTCCGGCACGGTGATGACCGCGATGCCGGTCTTCGCCGACGGCGCGTTGACGATGTCCTTCTCCATCGGGAACATCACCAGCGTCGGCGTGGCCTCCTTCGGAAAGGCGAAGTCGCGCGGCCCGGCCCCGCGGGTCACCTCGATATAGACCATGCCGTCGACGAGACCGCTGCGGCGGATGATCTCCTGCTGGATCTCCTTGATGCGCGCGATCGGCTCCGGCAGCGCCAGCGCGATCTCGCCGACCGAGCGCTGCAATCGCGCCAGATGCGCGTCGTTGTCGATCAGCTTGCCGTCGAGCACCGCGGACACCTCGTAGATGCCGTCAGCGAACAGAAAGCCGCGGTCGAGCACCGAGACCTTGGCTTCGCTCAGCGGCAGGTAGGATCCATTGACATAGGCGACGGGATTCACGGCAGTCTCCGATCAGTGCGAAACAAGCAGAACGACTTCATTTTCGTCATGGCCGGGGCTTGTCCCGGCCATCCACGGCCTTCTCGCAGCTGATACTGACAAAGCGTGGATGCCCGCGACGAGCGGGCATGACGGTGATTGTCTGACCACCTTGCGGCGACAGGCGGCCGAGGTCAATGCGACAGGATCTTCGACAGGAAGGCCTGGGCGCGATCGCTGCGCGGGCTGCCGAAGAAGTCCTCGGTGGCGGCGTCCTCGACGATCTCGCCCTGGTCCATGAACACGACGCGGTGGGCGACCTTGCGGGCGAAGCCCATTTCGTGGGTGACCACCATCATGGTCATGCCGTCGCGGGCGAGCGCCACCATGACGTCCAGCACCTCGCTGATCATCTCCGGATCGAGCGCCGAGGTCGGCTCGTCGAACAGCATGGCGATGGGATCCATGGCGAGCGCCCGGGCGATGGCCACCCGCTGCTGCTGACCGCCGGAGAGCTGGGCCGGAAACTTGCCGGCGTGGTCGGCGAGACCGACCCGGGCCAGCAGCGCCCGCCCCTTGGTCACCGCCTCGTCGCGGCTGCGCCCCAGCACCTTCTGCTGGGCGAGACAGAGATTGTCGATGATCCTGAGATGCGGGAACAGCTCGAAATGCTGGAACACCATGCCGACCTTCGAGCGCAGCTTCGGCAGGTTGGTGCCCGCATCGTTGACCTTGAGCCCGTCAATGGTGATCTCGCCGCCCTGGAACGGCTCGAGCGCGTTGACGCATTTGATCAGGGTCGACTTGCCCGATCCCGAGGGGCCGCACACCACCACGACCTCGCCCTTGGCGACGCGCGTCGAGCAGTCCTTGAGGACGTGAAACTGCGGCCCGTACCATTTTTCGACGTGGCGGATGTCAATCATCGAGCAGCCTTTAACGGATGATGGCGACGCGCGCCTGCAGGCGGCGGACGCCGCGCGAGGCAATGAAGGAGATCGAGAAGTAGACCACCGCGGCGAACAGATACATCTCGACGAGACGGCCGTCGCGCTGCGCCACCTTGCTGGCGGCGCCGAGGAAGTCCGTAATCGACAGCACATAGACCAGCGAGGTGTCCTGGAACAGGACGATGGTCTGGGTCAGCAGCACCGGCAGCATGTTGCGCACCGCCTGCGGCAGCACGACGAAACGCATGGTCTGGCCGTAGGTCAGGCCCAGCGCCTGGGCCGCGGCCGGCTGTCCGCGCGGGATCGCCTGGATGCCGGCGCGCATGATCTCCGAGAAATAGGCGGCCTCGAACAGCATGAAGGTGATCAGCGACGAGGCGAAGGCGCCGACCCGGATCGGCCGGTCGGCGCCGATCAGCCACTGCCCGATATAGGGGACGAGGAAATAGAACCAGAAGATGACGAGGACCAGCGGCAGCGACCGCATCAGGTCGACATAGAGCCCGGCGAGGCGCGCAAGGACGCCGATGCCCGACAGCCGCATCAGGGCGAGCAGCGTGCCGAAGACGAGGCCGCCGGTTGCTGCGAGCGCGGTCAGCGTCAGCGTGAAGCTCATGCCGTCGAGGAACAGATAGCCCAGCGAGCGGCGGATGACGTCGAAATCGAAACTGGCGAACATGGCCTACCTGCTCCCGACCGTGCCCGGCAGCGCGACCATGCGCTCGAGCAGCCGCATCGCCGTGACCACGACGAGATTGACCAGCAGATAGAGCAGCGTCGCCGCGGTGAAGGCCTCGAACACCTGGAACGAGAATTCCTGCATGGCGCGGGCCTCGGCGGTCAGCTCCATCAGGCCGATGGTGATCGCGACCGAGGTGTTCTTGATGGTGTTGAGGAATTCCGAGGTCAGCGGCGGCAGGATGACGCGGAAGGCGATCGGCAGCAGAATGTAGCGATAGGTCTGCGCAGTGGTGAGGCCGAGCGCGGCGGCGGCGTAGCGCTGGCCGCGGGGCAGCGACCCGATGCCGGCGCGCAACTGCTCGGCGACCCGCGCCGACATGAACAGGCCGAGGCCGACCACCGTGGTGACGAAGGGCGCGTTCGGCATCTGCTTGAGCCACAGGCCCCAGCTCTGCGGCAGCAGCTCCGGAAGCACGAAGAACCAGAGAAAGAGCTGCACCAGCAGCGGCATGTTGCGGAACAGTTCGACATAGGCGGAGCCGAACGCCTGCGCCCCGCGCGACGGCAAGGTGCGCAGCACGCCGATCAGCGAGCCACAGACCAAGGCCACGATCCACGCCGCAATCGCGCACTCGAGCGTCAGCCAAAGCCCGGCGAACAGCATATCGAGATAGCTGCCGCCTCCGGTCGGCGACGGCTCGAAGAAGATCCGCCAATTCCAGTGATAATTCACGCCCCCTCCGCGGTCTCCTCAAAGACCCATCGAAACACCACGCCCCCCCCCCGAGACTCCACCGACGGCCTCACGGCTCGGGACGACCCGCCGCGCGGGTCTCCTCACCATGAGGATCGAGGTTCGAATGATGCAGCTTCCGCGCCTCTCCACCTGGCGAGAAGGCCGGCAACGCCGGCCATCTCATCTCGATCCGCGCGGCCCGGTGCATCACCGGCCGGCGGAGCGAACGCCCTGTCACATCGCGTAGGCGTCCGGATCCGGCGAATCCGACGGCTTGGCAAACGCCTTGGTGAGCTCGGAGCCCAACGGAACGTTGAGCGTCAGCCCCCTCGGCGGAATCTTCTGCATGAACCACCTGTCGTAGATCCTGGCGCCTTCGGGGCTCTGATAGAGCGCCGCGGTCGCCGCGTCGACCACCTTCTTGAAGGCCGGGTCATCCTTGCGCAGCATGATGCCGTAGGGCTCCGGCTTGGAGAAGGCGTCCTTGGAGATCACATAGGCGCCTGGATCCTTCGAGCCGGCGGCGAGGCTCGCCAGCAGGATGTCGTCCATGACGAAGGCCACCGCGCGGCCGGTCTCGACCATCAGGAAGGCTTCGGCGTGGTCCTTGGCCGGAATGACGGTGATGCCGAGATTGCGGCTGACATTGGCCTCGGTGAGCTGCTTGATGTTGGTGGTGCCGGCGGTGGACACCACGGTCTTGCCCTTGAGATCGTCGATCGAGTTGATCTTGCTCGACTTCTTGGAGATGAAGCGGCTCGCCGTCAGAAAATGGGTGTTGGTGAAGGTGACCTGCTTCTGCCGCTCGGCATTGTTGGTGGTCGATCCACATTCGAGATCGATGGTGCCGTTGGCCATCAGCGGGATGCGGGTGGCCGAGGTCACCGGGTTGAGCCTGACCTCGAGCTTGTCGAGCTTGAGCTCCTTCTTCACCGCTTCGACCACCTTGTAGCAGATGTCCATTGCGTAGCCGACGGGCTTCTGGCTGTCGTCGAGATAGGAAAACGGCACCGAGGAATCGCGATAGCCGATGGTGATCGCGCCACTCTCCTTGATCGCCTTCAACGTCCCGGTCAGCTCCTGGGCCGCCGCCGGCGAGGCGCACAGCGAAACGGCGAGGACAAAGCCGGCCATCCGGCGGCGGCGAGGCGTGAACGTCATGATGTCTCCTTGTGTGGCGGCGAAGTGATGCCAATCTTGCTGTCGCCGCGACGCTTGGCAAGGCATCCCTTGTCGTCGGCGGCGGAGCGGCGTTCGGCGAGCTCCGGCTTGCATTTTCCGGGCCAGCTCGCCCGGATCGCGGCGCCGGCCCCGTTCGAATCAGATCCCGAGCGTCATCCGCCGGAGCCGCAGCCTGATAGAAAATCCCGCCACAACACAACTAAACGCAGCAGAAAATTTCCTTAAAATCCATGAAATTTAGAAATCCATGCCGCGCAGCAGGACCATCCCATTCATCCGGAATTGCTAATATTGCCCGCTTCTAGTGTGGCGTCTCGCAATTGCCTATGCCCTTTGCGGCAAGCCCCTGTAGGCAATTGCGAGACATAAGCCACACTAGCGCTTTGATTTTGCTCGTGTCCTTTATGTCTCCGAATGACCGTGCGAGCGTGAGGCAAATGGGGCGGTCATTCGGAGACAGGACACTAGTGTGGCGTCTCGCAATTGCCTATGCCCTTTGCGGCAAGCCCCTGTAGGCAATTGCGAGACATAAGCCACACTAGCATTTTGATTTTGCTAGTGTCCCTATGTCTCCGAATTACCGTGCGAGCGCGAGGCAAACGTAGCGGTAATTCGGAGACGGGACACTAGAGAGAATTGACCATGGCACCACGCAAGCAACGGGCGACGGCCACGGCCCCTGCGCGCCACCTCGCGGCCCAAGCGTCGGAGGCGGCGCGGCTGCTCGGCATGCTCGGCAACGCCCGGCGCCTCCTGATCCTGTGCCATCTCACCGAGCACAAGGAGATGATCGTGGGCGATCTCGCCGACGCCGTCGGGCTCAGCCAGTCGGCGCTGTCGCAGCATCTGACCAAGATGCGCCGCGAAGGCCTCGTCACTTTCCGCCGCCACTCGCAGCAGGCTTTCTACCGGATCGCCGATTCGCGCCTGGCGAAGCTGCTCGCCACCATCGAGCGGCTCTATTGCGAGTAGCGTGGGCAACCAGCCCGGCCGTGAGGAAAAGCGCCTTCACCCGCCCGCCAGCGCCTCCGGCCGCTTCACCTCGATCTCGACGAAGGCGATCGGGTGCGGCGAGCCGTTCATGACGTCGTGCTCGATTCCCGCCGCCCGGCGATAGGATTGGCCGGCCTTCAACGGCACGTCGGTGACCGCGCTGCCGTTGTGGATGCGCAGCACGCCGTCGGTCAGCATGACGACGAAATAGGGCCAGCCGTGGCGATGCCAGCCGGTGACCGCCTCGACGGCGAAGTCCCATCGGGTGATGCGGATATCGGCATCATCCTGCTGGACGGTCGGCACCGCGGGGGTCGTGCATTGGAAGGCCATCGACGTCGCTTTCGCTCCTGTTTCATCTTCGACTGACAGCGTTAGCGTCAGATCCAAAGCCGCACGAGAATCATAATGATGCTGGTGTCCCTTTGTTTCCAACGTTCGCAGAAGCGCCTGCTGCAAAGGAATACGAACGTTGGAAACGGGACACCAGCGCGAATTGCAGGCAGGCGCTGCCGCAATACGCGGCTGCCGTTCAGAGAAGCCATGCCGCCTATGCCGGTGCGGGAAGATTGGCGAGACCGAGCAGCGCCGGCTCGTCATTGACGATCAGAAGAGTCGGAATGCGCCGCAGATAATCCGTCATCCGCCCTTTGGCCTCGAAGCGCGCACGGAAATCGGATGCCGCCAGCGGCTGCCTGAAGCGGGGCAGGATGCCCCCGGCGAGATAGATGCCGCCCGTCGCTCCGAGCGTCAGCGCAAGATTGCCGGCGACGCCGCCGAGCATGGCGCAGAAATGGCCGAAGGCGGCGACGCATCGCGCATCGGTGCGGTCGAGCGCATGGGTGGTGACATCGGCGGGCGTGTAGTTCATCGCCGCCGCCCCGGCGATCTCGCTCAGCGCATGATAGAGGTTGACGAGGCCCGCGCCGCACAACACCCGTTCGGCCGAGACGTGGCCGAAGCGCCGGCGCAGGATGGCGAGAATGCGGTCCTCGGTCTCGTTCTCGGCCGGCATGGTGACGTGACCGCCCTCGCCCGGCAGCAGGTCCCACCGGCCATTCGACGGCACCAGCGCGCTGACCCCAAGACCGGTGCCCGGCCCGAGAACGCCGACCGGTCCGCCGGCGCCGCCGGCGAGAGGACCGATGGCGCAGCTGTCGTCAGGACGCAGATGGGGGATGGCGAGCGCATTGGCGGCGAAGTCGTTGAGCACGATCAGCGAAGTGAAACCGAATGCCTTCTGCAGCCTCGATATGGAGAAGGACCAGTTGCCGTTGGTCAGGCTGACTTCGTCACCGGCGATGGGTCCGGCGAGGGCGAGCGCCGCGCGGCCCGGACGGCGCGCGGCCGGAAGCGCCGCGAGGTATTGCGCTAACGCCTCCTGCAAGGTCGCGTAGTGGTGGACCTCGAGGTGCTGCAGGTCGGCATAGTGCCCCCGTTCAGCGACCGCGAAGCGCGCATTGGTGCCGCCGATGTCGCCGATCAGGGTCAGTTCGCTCATGACTAATTCCTGTCTCCACCGTGCCGCGCCGTGGTTGTACCAGCCTTGCCGGGTGCACGGCCCCTCGGCCGATGACAGCGGCCGCGACAGAGCCCATGACATAGCCCATGCGCGAGATCATGGAAACCGCGGCCATGTCGCGCCGGCAGATCAGGACGGAGAGCCGAACGCTCGTGACGCCAACACTCGCCGCAGTTGCTCGGGATCGAGGACGGCGGCGAGCGCGGCGCTGTCGGCCGGCAGCTTGCGGCGCCAGTTGGGGTGCTCGTCGATGGTGCCGGGCACATTGACCTGATCGCGCAGCTGCAAAAGATCCTCGACCGCGACGGCGAGCAGCCGCGACGGGGTGCGGTCGAGGAAGGCGAGCACATCCTCGAGTTCGATGTCGGCGGCCGGCTTGTGCACGGCCGCGCCCAGCCGATCGCGGGCCAGATTGCGGTCGCCCTCGCTTTCGCCCGGATCGATCGACAGGCCGTGCTTGACGGCGAGGTCGTGGCCGCTCATCCAGCCGGCGAAGGTCGGCAGGTCGTGGGTGCCGAAAGTGACGAGGGCATTGGCCGGATAATGCTCCGGCGGCTTGAAGGCGCCGTCGTACTGCCGCTCGAAGATCATCACCTGGTACGACCAGATGCCGTGGTCGGCGAGCCGGTCGCGAAAACCTTCGGGAACGGTGCCGAGGTCCTCGCCGATGACGATGCATTGGTGGCGGGCGCTTTCCAGCGCAGTAACCGCGAGCAGTGCCTCGAGGGGCATGCGCACATAGGAGCCCTCGCTCGCCGCAAAGCCCGACGGGATCAGGTAGAAGCGCTGCAGCCAGAGGACGTGATCGAGGCGGATGGCGCCAGCATAGCGCATGCTGGCGGCCATCATGTCGCGGAACGGCCGATAGAGCGCCCGATCGAGCCCGGTGGCGGAAAAGCCCGCAAGGCCCCAGTTCTGTCCGGCGGTGTTGAGCAGATCGGGCGGCGCGCCGACCGAAGCCTGCCGCGAGATCGCGTCCTGGGCATGCCAGGCATCGAAACCGTCCGCCTTCACGCCAACCGCGACGTCGAGATAAAGGCCGACCGGCATGCGAAGGGCCGCGGCGACTTCGCTGCATTCGCGCAGCTGGCGGTCCGCGAGCCACTGAATGAACTCGAAATAGGCGATCTCCTCGCCGTCCCTGCCCTGTCGCAGTTCGGCGAGCCGCGCCGTGTCGGGCCGGCGCCACTCCTGGGGCCATTCCCACCAAGGTCCGCCATGGCGCCGCCGCAGCCATTCGAAGCAGGCAAAATGGGCCAGCAGCTCGCCGCGCTCGGCGCGGAAACCATCGAATTCGGCGCGATCGGCCGCGGCGGCGTTACGGGGGAAGGCGGCGAAAGCCGCCCGCAGCGCCTGCCATTTGAGATCGGCGACCGCGCCGTAGTCGACGAGAGCTTCGGCGCGCAGCGCATCGAGACGATCGGCATGGCCTGCGGCGAAGCCCTCCGGCAACCCCGGCGCCCGCGCCGCGTCGACATAGATCGGATTGAGGAAGGAACGGCTGTTGGGAGAATAGGGACTGCAATCGGTTGGATGATCGTCGAACAGCGCATGCAGCGGATTGAGGCCGACCCCGCCGGCGCCGGCCCGCGCCGCCAGACGGACGACGTCGGCGAGATCGGAGAAGTCGCCGATGCCCCAATTGCGCTCCGAGCGCAGGCTGTAGAGCTGCAGCGTCAGCACCCAGGTCCGGTGGAATCGCCCCGCGAAAGCGCGCCGCGGCGCGACGATGACCGCGCGGCTGTCCGCCAGCCCGGCACGATCAGTGACGTCGAGCCGATAGACGTCGGGCGCGAGAACGGTAGGAACGGGAACCGGGCGATGCTCGGCCAGCCCGCCACAGATCTCGGCGTCGCCGCAGTGCAACGTCCAGCGGAGCGGGAAAGCGGCCGGTTCCCCGAGGGCATCGGCAGAGGCGTCGCCATCCCGGATCACCAGCGGCGCCTTGAGCAGCGGATGGGGGGTGGGCGCCGGGATCGCCTCGATCAGCGCCGTTAGCGCCGCTTCACTGAGGACGCGCCGCTCGCCCCAGGCGTCGTAAAACTCCCTCTCCAGGCCGAGTTCCGCGGCCCTTGTCGAAAGATCCATGAGCCCTGCCGCCGCACCGGCGCCGGTACGGCGCCAACCCCTTCCATTTCCAAGTATTTATCTACCGCCGGACAACCACCATGTGCGTCACAAATAACCCGTCTTGCCGAAGTCTGTTCCTGCGGAACCTCCGGTCTCCGCAGGTGTTCTCCCTGCCGGGACGCCCTCGGTTTCAAGGACGCGGTGGAGCAGGTGAATAAAATGGTTCAGACGGACGGTGCCATCGCCAGCGCCGCCGCATTCCTGATCGAGGACATCTATCCCAGCGTCGACGGCGGCCGCTATCCGGTCAAGCGCATTGTCGGCGAGACGGTCGAGGTCTGGGCCGACATCTTCCGCAACGGCCATGACGTGACCGTGGCGGAACTGATCTGGCAGCACGAGGGCAACGGCGAATGGCAGCGCGTCCCCATGCGTCACGACGGCAACGACCGCTGGACCGCCTCCTTCGTCCCTCACGAGCTCGGCCGCCACCTCTACGCCATCGAGGCCTGGAGCGACGAATTCGCCACCTGGCGGCGCGACTTCGAACGCAAGCGTGACGCCGGCCTCGACGTCTCGCTCGATGCGCTGGAAGGCGCCAGCATGTTGACCAGGGCGCAGGCGGCGCGGCCCGACGTCGCCGCCGTGATCCTGCAGAAGTGCGAAGACTATCTGTGCAGCGGCGACGCCGCCCCGCTGCTCTCGCCCCTGCTCGCCGACGCCATGGCGGAGAGCCAGCATCGCAGCGGCCTTACCCGGTCGCGGTTGCACCCGCTGGCGGTCGACCGGCCGACCGCGCGCTACGCCTCCTGGTACGAGATGGTGCCGCGCAGCCAGGGCACGACGCCGGGCCGCCACGGCACGTTTCAGGACTGCATCGCCCGCCTGCCCGATATCGCCGGCATGGGGTTCGACGTCGTCTATCTGACGCCGATCCATCCCATCGGGACGACCAACCGCAAGGGGCGCAACAACGCGCTGACCGCCTCACCGGAGGATCCGGGCAGTCCCTATGCCATCGGCAGCGTCGAGGGCGGCCACGATGCGGTGCATCCCGAACTCGGCACCCTCGACGATTTTCGCCGTTTCGTCGCCGCCTGCGACCGGCATGGGATGGAGGTCGCACTGGATTTCGCTGTGCAGTGCGCGCCCGATCATCCGTGGCTGACGCAGCATCCCGAATGGTTCCGCACGCGGCCCGACGGCTCCATGCGTCATGCAGAGAACCCGCCGAAAAAATACGAGGACATCGTCAATCCGGATTTCGACGCGCCCGCGGCCGCGGAAATATGGATCGCGCTGCGCGACATCGTGCTGTTCTGGATCGGCCAGGGGGTGCGGATCTTCCGGGTCGACAATCCGCACACCAAGCCGTTCCAGTTCTGGGAATGGCTGATCCGCGAGGTCCAGCTTCGGCACCCCGATGTCATCTTCCTCGCCGAAGCCTTCACCCGGCCGAAGCTGATGAAGGGCCTCGCCAAGCTCGGCTTCACCCAGTCCTACACCTATTTCACCTGGCGAACCCATCGCGGCGAGCTCGAGGACTACCTGCGCGAGCTCACCGGTTATCCGGAGCGCGACTATTATCGTCCGAACTTCTTCGTCAACACGCCCGATATCCTGCCCTGGCACCTGCAAGGCGGCGAACCGTGGATGTTCAAGTCGCGGGTCGCTCTCGCCGCGACGCTGTCATCGACCTATGGCATCTTCAACGGCTTCGAATTGCTGGAGCACGAGGCGCTGCCCGGCAGGGAGGAATACGCCAACTCGGACAAATACGAGATCAGGGTGCGGGACTGGAACAAGCCGGGCAACATCAAGGACTATATCCGCCGGCTCAACGAAGCCCGGCGCGCCAATCCAGCGCTGCAGCAGACCGAGCGACTGCGCTTTGCCGCCGTCGACGACGGCAACGTCATCGGCTTTCTCAAGGAGAGCGCCGACGGCACCAACCTGGTGGCGTGTGCCGTGGCCCTGAGCGGCGACCATCACGATTTCTGGTTTCCGCTGATCGGCGCCGAGGTCGGCCCCCCCAACTCCCGCCGCCGCGTCGCCGCGGTTGAAAACATCGCGACCGGCGAGCGACATGCAGTAGAATGGGACGGATTGCGGCTGCGCATCGATCCGGGGCGCGACCCGGCCGTTGTGCTGCGCTGTCTGGCGTGAGGGCGCGCCATGGATGAACGGCCGATGGTCGCCCGGAGCGAACCAGCCCAGGACAATACCGAAGGCGCGGCGTGGCCCACGGCGGGCGCCGCCAGGGATCCGATGTGGTACAAAGACGCGATCATCTATCAGCTTCACGTCAAGGCCTTCGCCGACAGCAATAATGACGGCATCGGCGATTTCGTCGGCCTGACCGGCAAGCTCGATTATCTGCAGGAGCTGGGCGTCACAGCGCTCTGGCTGCTGCCGTTCTACCCCTCTCCGGGCCGCGACGACGGCTACGACATCGCCGACTACGGCGCCGTCAATCCGGATTTCGGCACCATGCGCGATTTCCGCCGCTTCATCATCGAGGCGAAGCGGCGCGGACTTCGCGTCATCACCGAACTCGTCATCAACCACACCTCCGACCAGCATCCCTGGTTCAAGCGCGCGCGCCGCAGCCCGCCGGGCTCGAGCGCCCGCAACTGGTACGTCTGGAGCGATACCGACCAGAAATACAAGGGCACCCGGATCATCTTCACCGACACCGAGAAATCCAACTGGTCCTGGGACCCGGAAGCCGGAGCCTACTACTGGCACCGCTTCTTCACCCACCAGCCGGATCTCAATTTCGACAATCCGCGGGTGGTCAGCGCGGTGATGCAGGTGATGAAGCGCTGGCTCGACAGCGGCGTCGACGGCTTCCGGCTCGACGCCATTCCCTATCTGTGCGAGCGCGAGGACACCAACAACGAAAACCTCCCCGAGACCCACGCCATCATCAAGCAGTTGAGGCGCGAGCTCGACGCCTACGCCAGGGGCACGATATTCCTCGCCGAGGCCAACCAGTGGCCCGAGGATGTCCAGCACTATTTCGGCGATGCCGACGAATGCCATATGGCCTATCACTTCCCGCTGATGCCGCGGATCTACATGGCCATCGCCCAGGAGGACCGCTTTCCGATCACCGACATCCTGCGCCAGACGCCGGAAATTCCCGAGAGCTGCCAGTGGGCGCTCTTCCTGCGCAATCACGACGAGCTGACGCTGGAGATGGTCACCGACGTCGAGCGCGACTATCTGTGGTCGACCTACGCCAACGATCCACGAGCTCGCATCAATCTCGGCATCCGCCGCCGGCTCGCGCCGCTGATGGACAACGACCGGCGCAAGATCGAATTGATGAATTCGCTGCTGCTGTCCTTTCCCGGCACGCCGATCATCTATTACGGTGACGAGATCGGCATGGGCGACAACATCTATCTCGGCGACCGCAACGGCGTGCGGACACCGATGCAGTGGTCGCCCGACCGCAACGGCGGTTTTTCCCGGGCCGACCCGGCCAAGCTCTACGCGCCGCCGATCATGGACCCGGTCTACGGCTACGAGGCGGTCAATGTCGAGGCGCAGACGCGCAACCTGTCGTCGCTGCTGAACTGGACCAAGCGCCTGATTGCCGTCCGCAAGTCGAGTCCCGCCTTCGGCCGCGGCTCGATCACCTTCATCCGGCCCGCCAACCGCGCGATTCTCGCCTATGTCCGCCAGTACGGCGACGAGGTCATTCTCTGCGTCGCCAACCTGTCCCGCGCGGCGCAGGCCACCGAACTCGACCTGTCGCCGTGGAAGGAACGGGTGCCGCTCGAAATGCTTGGCCGCACCAGCTTTCCGGCGATCGGCGAACTTCCCTACATGGTCACGCTGTCGCCGTACGGCTTCTACTGGTTCAAGCTGACGGAAAAGGCCGTGGTTACGCCGCCTCCCGAGGTCGTTCCCGAATTCGAGACCCTGGTCATTCCGGTCGGCGCGGTGTGGGAATCCCTCACCCGCACCCGCGGCGTCTTCGAGCGCGATGTGCTGCCGCAGTATTTCGCTCTGGCGCGCTGGTTCCCGGAACATTCCCAGTTCGCCATCAAGGCCAAGCTGCTCGCCGCGGTGCCCTGCGCCACCGACGACGTCATGTCGCGGCCCTGGTTCGCCTTCTGCGTCGCCACCTATCGCGACCAGACCGCGCGCTACGTCATGCCGCTGCGCATCAACTGGTCGCGGTTCGATCGCTCGCATTACAACCCCGACGCCCTGGCCGCAGTCCGCCAGGGCGCGCGGGAGGGCACCCTGGTCGATGTCGCCGCCGACCGCGATTTCATCACCCTGATGCTGCACAATGTCCGGTCCGGCATCTCGATCGACGACCAGGGATTCCGCATCGAGTACCGCGGCACCGAGCGCTTCAACAGCGCGCCGATGCATCCGGTCGGGAGCGTCCGCGCCGTCCAGACCGAGCAGTCGAACTCCACCGCGCTGGTCGACAGCAACTACGTCGTCAAGATCTACCGCAAGCTCGAACATGGCGTGAACCCCGAGATCGAGATGGGGAAATTCCTCACCGACGTCGCCGGCTTCGCCAATACTCCCGCCCTGCTCGGCAGCATCGAGGCCCAGCATGGCGGGACCCGCAGCGCCGTCGCCGTCATTCACCAGTTCGTCGAGAACCAGGGCGACGCCTGGACGGTGACCAATACCTTCCTCGACCGCTTCATCGAAGCGGAGCGGCTGCTGCGCTCGGTGAAGGATCTGCCGCCCAGCGACGAGCGCAACCAGTATCAGCGCTATCTCGAGCAGATCGGCCGGCGCGTCGCCGAAATGCAGATCGCGCTGGCGAGCCGGGACGACATCGCCGATTTCGCGCCGCGGCCGATCGGGGCCGACGACGCCCGGATCTGGGCCGACACCCTGATCGAGCGCGGCCGCCGTGCGTTCGAGCGGCTGCGGCGCCATCGCGCCGTCGCCCGCGAATCCGACCGCGCGCTCATCGACGAGGTACTGGCCCATGACGGCCGGTTCGCGGACAGGGTGGAACGGCTGCGCCCGATGACGGGGGAGGCCCTCGTCATCCGCCACCACGGCGACCTGCATCTCGGTCAATTGCTGATCGTCAAGGACGACATTTTCATCATCGACTTCGAAGGCGAGCCGCGGCGCCATCTCGAGGAACGCCGTCGCAAGGCGCCGGCGGCGCGCGACGTCGCCGGCCTGATCCGCTCGCTTGACTATGCGGCGACGGCCGCGCTGGAACGCGCCCTCAAGGTCGAGGCCGACGACGGCTTCGCCGCCCGCGCCCTCGATGGCTGGCGCAAGCAGGCGATCGCCACCGTTCTGGCGAGCTACGACGCCGCCATGACCGACGGCCGGCTGTGGCCCGCCGCCGACGCCGCACGCCGGCGCATGCTCGACTTCTTCCTGCTCGAAAAGGCCATTTACGAAATCGAATACGAACTCGCCTATCGCCCCGACTGGCTGCGCGTCCCGCTCGCCGGCACCTTGCGCGTGCTGTCGCAGGAGAGAGATCCGAGCGCATGATTCAGTTGAGCGACGAGGCCTACGCGGTCATCGATGGTCGCCATTCGGACCCGTTCCACTATCTCGGGCCGCATCGGGTCGAGGACGGCATCGTGGTCCGGGCCTTCCTGCCGGGCGCGCTGGAGGTCGAGGCCGTCGAGGCCGGCGGCCATGCCGCCCGGCTCGACCGCCTGCACGATGCCGGGCTGTTCGAGGGGCGCCTCGTCAACGGCGACATGCGCTACCGCCTGCATGCGCGGTTCGGCAACGGCACCGCTGAGTTCGACGATGCCTACCGCTTTCCGCCGATCCTGTCGGACTTCGACCTTCACCTGCTCGGCGAGGGCACCGATCTCGCTCTCTATCGCAAGCTTGGCGCCCATCGCGCGGTCATCGACGGCGTCGAGGGCGTGGGCTTCGCGGTGCTGGCGCCGGATGCGCGGCGCGTCAGCGTGGTCGGCGACTTCAACTATTGGGATGGACGCCGCCACGCCATGCGGGTGCGCGGCAACGGCTACTGGGAAATCTTCGTGCCCGGCGCCCTGCCCGGCGACCACTACAAATACGAGATCGTCGATCGCTCCGGCCGCCTGCTGCCGCTGAAATCCGATCCGGTCGCCTTCGCCGCCGAACTGCGGCCGCACACCGCCTCGATCGTGGTCGACGAGCGCAGCCTGCAGCGGCCCGCCCCGGCGCCGGCCGACGTCAACAGCCTCCACGCGCCGGTGTCGATCTACGAGGTCCATCTCGGCTCCTGGCGGCGCAAGGACGGCAATGACTGGCTGAGCTATCGCGATCTTGCCGAGCAACTGCCCGCCTATGTCCGCGACATGGGCTTCACCCATGTCGAATTCCTTCCGGTGAGCGAACATCCCTTCGACGGCTCCTGGGGCTATCAGCCCACCGGCCTGTTCGCGCCCACCAGCCGCTTCGGCAGTCCGCAGGATTTTCTCGGCCTCATCGATGCCTGCCATCGCGCCGGACTGGGCGTGCTGCTCGACTGGGTGCCCGGCCACTTCCCCGACGACCCTCACGGCCTCGCCCTGTTCGACGGCACCGCGCTCTACGAACACTCCAATCCGCTGCAGGGCCGCCATCTCGATTGGGGCACGCTGATCTACAATTACGGCCGCATCGAAGTCAGCAATTTCCTGTTGTCCAACGCGCTGTTCTGGTTCGACCGCTACGGCATCGACGGGTTGCGGGTCGATGCGGTCGCCTCCATGCTCTACCTCGACTACAGCCGGCCGCAGGGGCAATGGATTCCGAACCAGTACGGCGGCCGCGAAAACCTCGAGGCCATCGATTTCCTGCGACGGTTCAATACGCAGGTGTTCGGCCATTACCCCCACGCCACCACCGCCGCGGAGGAATCCACCGCCTGGCCGCAGGTCTCACGCCCGGTGGAGTTCGGCGGCCTCGGCTTCGGCTACAAATGGAACATGGGCTGGATGCACGACACGCTGGACTACATCAGCAAGGACCCCGTTCACCGCAAATACCATCACGGCCAGATCCTGTTCGGCACGCATTACGCCTTCTCGGAAAACTTCATCCTGCCGCTGTCCCATGACGAGGTGGTGCACGGCAAGCGCTCGATCCTCGGCCGCATGCCCGGCGATGCCTGGCAGCGGTTCGCCAACCTGCGCGCCTATTACGGCTTCATGTTCGGCCATCCCGGCAAGAAGCTGCTGTTCATGGGCAATGAATTCGCCCAGGAGCGCGAGTGGAATCATGACCAGTCGCTCGACTGGCACCTCCTCGGCGAGCCCCCCCATGCCGGGATGCAGAGAGTGGTCCGCGACCTCAATCACCTCTATCGGGCGGTGCCGGCGCTGCACGAACTCGACTGCGATTCGGGCGGCTTCGAATGGATCGTCGCCGACGACGCCGACCACAGCCTGTTCGCCTTCATGCGCAAGGGCATCGACAGCCGCTCGCGCTGCCTCGTGGTGTCGAATTTCACGCCCCGCGTCCACCGCGGCTATCGCATCCGCGTGCCGTTCGGCGGTCGCTGGCGCGAGGTGCTCAACACCGATTCAACCCACTACGGCGGCAGCGACGTCGGCAATGGCGGCATGGTGGAGACCTCGGCCACGCTCGTCCCCGAGCTCAACCTGACCATTCCGCCACTCGCCACCATCTTCCTCGTGCTGGAAGACTGATCATGCGCATTTCGGCGGGGACGCCGCATCGGCTGGGTGCGACGTGGGACGGCCGCGGCACCAATTTCGCCTTGTTCTCGGCCTCCGCCCACCGGGTGGAGCTATGCCTGTTCGACAGCCAGGGCCGCCGCGAGCTCGAGCGCATTCCCCTGCCCGAGCGCAACGAAGACGTCTGGCACATCCACGTCGCCGATGTCATGCCGGGGCAGCTCTACGGCTATCGGGTGCACGGCCCCTACGAGCCGGAGCACGGCCATCGCTTCAACCCCTACAAGCTGCTGCTCGATCCCTATGCCAGGCGCCTCGCCGGCCGGCTGGTGTGGAGCGACGCCCATTTCGGCTACCGCGCCGGCAGCGTCCGCGAGGACCTGTCGTTCGACCGGCGCGACAATGCCCGCGGCATGCCCAAATGCGTGGTCTTCGACGAGACCTACAATTGGGGTCCGCATGAGCTGCGGCCCAATATCCCCTGGGAGGACACCATCATCTACGAGGCCCACGTCAAGGGCCTCACCCATCAGCATCCGGAGGTGCCGCCGCACCTGCGCGGCACCTTTCGTGCCCTCGCCAGCGACACCATGATCGACCATTTCAAGCGCCTCGGCGTCACCACGGTCGAACTCCTGCCGGTGCATGGTTTCATCGACGATCGCATGCTGATCGAGAAGAAGCTGGTCAACTACTGGGGCTATAACAGCATCGCCTTCTTCGCCCCCGAGGCGCGTTACGCGCCCGACGGCAATCCGCTCGATGCGTTCCGGATGACGGTGGCGAAGCTCCACGATGCCGGCATCGAGGTCATGCTCGACGTGGTCTACAACCACACCGCGGAGGGCAATCATCTCGGCCCGACCCTGTCCTTCCGCGGCATCGACAACCGCTCCTATTACTGGCTGAAGCCGGACACCCCGCGCTATTACGACGACTTCACCGGCACCGGCAATTCGCTCAACCTGACCCATCCCCGCGTCCTGCAGATGGTGATGGATTCGCTGCGCTTCTGGGTGGAGCAGTGCCACGTCGACGGCTTCCGCTTCGACCTTGCGCCGACGCTGGCGCGCGGCCCCCATGGCTTCGAGCGCGCCAGCCCCTTCCTGATGGCGGTGCGGCAGGATCCGGTTCTGGCCGGCGTCAAATTCGTCGCCGAGCCCTGGGACGTCGGCCTTGGCGGCTATCAGGTCGGCGGCTTTCCCTCGCAATGGTCGGAGTGGAACGACCGCTACCGCCGGACGTTGCGACGGTACTGGGCCGGGGAAGGCAATCTGATCGGCGATGTCAGCGCCCGCATGATCGCCTCTCCCGACGTGTTCAAGCATGACGGGCGCTTGCCGCGCGCCAGCATCAATCACGTGACGGTGCATGACGGCTTCACGCTGATGGACCTGTTCAGCTACGCCGAGAAGCACAACCTCGCCAACGGCGAGAATAACGCCGACGGCGCCGGCGACAGTCACAGCATCAACTGCGGCGAAGAGGGCCCGACGGATGACCCGGCGATCAACGCCCTGCGCTGCCGCCTGCGCCGCAACCAGCTCGCCTGTCTGCTGCTCGCCCAGGGCGTTCCGCTGCTGCTGGCCGGCGACGAGGTCGGCAACAGCCAGAGCGGCAACAACAACGCCTATTGCCAGGACAACGAGATCGGCTGGATCGACTGGAGCGGCCTGCACCGCAAGCCCGACAACATGATCGGCTTCCTCGCCCATCTGACCGCGCTGCGCCGCCGCTTTCCGCAGCTGCGGCCGAGGCACTGGGTGGAACATCTGGTCCCCGCCACCTCCAACGGCGTACTGTGGCTGACGCCGACCGGCGAGGAGATGACCGAAAGCGACTGGAAATTCCCCGAGGGGCGTTTTCTGTCTTATGTGCTCGGCTCGTCGGACACCCGCTCGCCGCTCTACATCGTGCTCAACGCCGCCCCCGAGGCGATCGATTTCGTCCTGCCGAAACTGGAGGCCTTCAGCCGCTGGGAGCGGCTGCTCGACACGGCGGAAGACGACCAGGTCTCCGCGATCTTCGATCGTGCCACGGCACTACGGGCGCCGCCCCGCGCCGTGCTGGTGTTTGCGGGCATGACCTGATGTCGCGGTTCGAACCACGGATCTCGGCCGCCGGCGTCGGCTTCCGGCTGTGGGCGCCCGCGGCAGGTCGCGTCGACCGGCAGCTCGAAACGCCGGTCGCCGACCGGCCCGCGGGCGAACGGCTTGCCCTGGCGGCGCGCGGCGCGGCCACCCGGTATCGGTTTCGCATCGACGGCGAACTCGGCGTGCCCGACTTCTACCAGGGGACCGAGCTGTGGGATCTGGCGCTGGTCGATCCCGACAACCGCCGCCCGGTGGACTTCGTGGCGCGCCGCGCCCTGCTGGACGAGGCCGCCGCCGATATCGACGCCGCCCAGCTCGCCAGAAACACCGCCGCCTGCCGGCACGACGGGCGCTGCAGTCTCTCGTAAGCATGTTGCGCACCGTGCTCGCGCCGGCGCCCCCGCCTCACGGCGCGACGCGGATGTCGAGCAGCGCGAGGCCCTTGCCGGCGGTGACATGATCGATCGCCTGCCGCAACGCCTCGCCGAGCTCGACGCCCTTGTGGACGCGGCGCGCGAAGGCGCGGCTCGCCTCCGCGACCTTGACGAAATCGGGCGACGGCTCCAGCGACACCAGCGGCATCTTGTTGGTTTTGGATGCGTAGCCGTCGGGATAGACGTCGAGCACCGAGCGCCGCACCGCGCCCCATTCGGAGTTGTTCAAGATCAGGACCAGCACCGACAGCCCGAGCGCCTCGGCGATCTGGTGGCAGGCCACCGGGTTGCTGAACATGTAGGAGCCGTCGCCCATGGTCGCGACCACCAGCCGCTTCGGATCGGCGAGCTGCATGCCGAGCGCCGCCGGAAACGACCAGCCGAGCCCGCCGGCATGGGGTTCCTGGTACCAGGCCTGGTGGCTGCGCAGGGTCAACGGCTCGAGCGGACAGCCGAGCTCGGAGAGCACCGTGGCGTTGCGGGTTTCGATCGCCTGCGACAGGGTGAGGCTGACGAACTCCTTGGTCATCGGCTCACCATCGCCGCGCTTCGCCTGCGCGACCACGGCGGCGCGCCGCGCCGCATGAGCCGCGGCAACCGCCTTCCGCCGCGCCTCGCGCTGCGACGCCGTCGCCGCCAGCTGCGGGGCGAGACGCCGCGCCAATTCCGGAATGACGTCGGCGGTCTCGCCGACCAGGGTGACGTCGGCGGGGAAGTTGCGGATCGGCACCCGGCTCGCCAGCGGATCCTGGCCGACCTGCACCACCTTGCAGCCCTCGGCCAGATGATGAATCGCCGGCGACCACGGCGCGATCGAATCCAGCACCAGCACGAGATCGGCATCCTTGAGCCAGGACGCCGGATCGACGCCGACCGACATCGGATGATCGCCGGCAATCGCGAGCTGCACCGCCCAATATTGCGAAACCGGGATGCCCCAGGCGAGCGCCATCTCGCCGAGAGCGGCGAAGGCGGCTGCCGAACCGGCGCCGCGCTGGGCGATGATCACCGGATGCTTGGCGCCGGCGATCAGCCGCGCCGCCTCGTCGAGCGCCGCCGGCTGCGGCGCGGCGAGCGCCGGATGCATCCGCGGCGGCTGGGCGAGAGCGTCGGCCGGACTGGGCTGGCACAGCACCTCGCGCGGCAGGCTGAGATAGACCGGCCCCTTCGGCGTCGACGAGGCGATGGCGTAGGCCCGGTCGATCAGCTCCGCGGCCTGCTCCGGGAAGCGCAGCTCATAATCCCATTTGGAGGCCTCGCGCACCAGCGCGCTCTGGTCGCGCATCTCCTGGCCCCAGCCAATCGGCACCGAACGGGCGCCGAGCCGGCCGTGTTCGAGGACCGGCGTGCGCCCCGAGAACAGGATGACCGGCACATTCTCGATCGCCGCGTTGATGGCGCCGATGGCGCAATTGGCGAGGCCGACATTGGTGTGGGCCATCACCGCCTGGGCGCGGCCGGTGGCGAGATAATAGCCGTGGGCCATGCCCATCGCGGCGTGCTCGTGGGGAATCACGATCGCCCGCGGCAGGGCGATGTCCCTGGCCGTGGCTTCGGCGAGCCCCTCGATGATCGGCGGGAAGTCGGTACCGGAATTGGCGAAGATGTAGTCGACGCCGACCGCCTTGAGGCGCGCCAGGACGGCACCCCCGGCGGTGATGCTGGTGGCGGACGGCTGCGCCGCGGGCGCGGCAGTGCGGGTGGGACGTCGGGACATGGGGATTCCTGAATGCCTGGTGCGGTGGATCAGACGCTCGTTTCAGCATTGGAGCGATTTCTTCAAGCCAGCGTCAGATCCAAAACCGCACGAGAGTCATATTGATGCTAGTGTCCCGTCTCCGAATTACCGCTTCGTCTGCCTCACCCTCGCACGGTAATTCGGAGACATCGGGACACTAGCAAAATCAAAAAGCTAGTGTGGCTTATGTCTCGCAATTGCCTACAGGGGCTTGCCGCAAAGGGCATAGGCAATTGCGAGACGCCACACTAGTGTCCCGTCTCCGAATTACCGCTTCGTCTGCCTCACCCTCGCACGGTCATTCGGAGACATCGGGACACTAGCCGAGCATGCGTTCCGGCAGCCAGGTGGCGAGCAGCGGGAACGAGATGAGGATGACGAGGCGGATCAGGTCGGTGATGACGAACGGCAGCACGCCGACGAAGATCGTCGACATGTCGACGTCCTTGATCACGCTCTTGATGACGAAGACATTCATGCCGACCGGCGGGTGGATCAGTCCCAGCTCCACCGTCATCACGATGATGACACCGAACCAGATCGGATCGAAACCGAGCGCGGTGACCACCGGAAAGACGATCGGCACCGTGAGGATGACCATCGCCATGGCGTCCATCAGGCAGCCGAGCACGAGATACATCAACAGGATCAGCGCCAGCACGCCGTAGGGGCCGATGCCGAGGCCGGTGAGAAACTGGGTCACATGCTGCGGCGTCTGCGTGATCGTCAGGAAATAGCCGAAGCAGAGCGCGCCGATCAGGACCGTGAAGACGGCCGCGGCGGTGCGCGTCGCCTGGAGCAACGACTGCAGGATCCCCTGCCCGTTCAGCTTGCCGCGGGCAACGCCGATGACGAAGGCGCCGACCGCGCCGACGGCCCCCGCCTCGGTGGGGATGAACAGGCCGCCATAGAGACCGCCGATGACGAAGATGAACAGCAGCAGCGGCGACCAGACGTCACGCAGCGCGGCGGCGCGCTCCGCCCAGCAGCTCTTCTTGCCGGCCGGCAGGAATTTCGGCCGCACCCGCCCGATGATGGCGATGGTGATCATGTGCATCGCGATCGCCAGGAGGCCGGGAATGATGCCGGCAATGAACAGCTTGCCGATATCCTGCTGGGTGATGATGCCGTAGACCGCGAGCACCGTCGACGGCGGCAGCATCGCCCCGAGGGTGCCGCCGACGGCGATGACGCCGGTGGCGAAGGATTGCGGATAGTTGAAGCGGCGCATCTCCGGATAGGCGACGGCCGAGAAGGTCGCGGCGGTGGCCACCGAGGAGCCGGAAATCGCGGCGAAACCGCCGCAGGCGGCGATGGTGGCGATGCCGAGACCGCCGCGCCAGTGGCCGACGAAGGTATTGGCCGCCCGGAACAGTTCGCGGCTGATGCCCGACACCGAGACGAAGGCCCCCATCAGCAGGAACATCGGGATGACGCCGAAGGTGTAATCGGTCACCGTGCGCATGGTGGTCTGGCCGACCAGCTTCAGCGCCGGACCGAAGCCGGTGAGATAGCCGAAGCCGGTGATGCCGACGAGACCCATCGCCATGCCGACCGGCACGCGCAGCAGCATCAGGACGAAAAGGGAGACGAAGCCGACAACGGCGACTGTTTCCGCGCTCACGGTGTTCACTCCGCCGTCTTGGTCTTGGGATCGTGGATCTCTTCCGGATGGAAGATCAGGCGCCAGGTGCGGATTGCGATCAGCAGCACCGCCGATACGTCACCGATCCAGGCCACCGCGAAGAACGGCCAGTTCGGCAGCCGCAGGTCGTAGGTCAGCACGTTGTCCTGGTAGGTAGTGCGCACCTTGTCGAACAGCGTGATGGTCTGCACCGTGACCACGAACAGCAGCACCAGGGTGGCGAAGATGTCGATCCAGCGCTGGTGGCGCGGCGTCACATTGGCCCAGACCAGGTCGACGGTGATGTGGGAGCCGCGATAGCTGGTCGCGGCGATGCCCCAGAAGATCAGGATGCCGAGCAGCAGCCGGCCGAAGTCGTAGTAGTCCGGGATCGTCACAGCGAAGAACTTGCGCATGACGATGGCGACGAAGGTATTCAACGCCACGATGCCGACGAAGGCGGCCGCGATGAGTTCGATGGTGTCGATGAAGCGGTCCATCAGGCTGGTGGAGCGACGCACGGGCCCTGGGCCATTTGGCGATGCATCGGACGAGACGGTCATGGCGCGAATCCGGTGGACGGGAAGCGTGGAAAGCGATGCCTGCAACGAATGAGCAGGCGTCGGCGCGAGCGGCGTTCGAAGGGGCACGGCGCAACCGCCGCGCCCCTTCGGCAGTCAGGTCAGATGCCGGCGCCGTGTTTCCTGATCGCGGCCTGCAGGTCGGCTTCGATCTGCTCGGGATTGCCGCCCGCCTTCTTCACCGCCTCAGCCCAGCTCGCATAGAGCGGCGCCACCGCCTTCTTCCACTGGGCGAGTTGATCGTCGGTGAGCTTGTAGACCTCGTGACCGGACAGCGAACGCATCTTGACGCGGCCGTTGGCCTCGAAGTCGGTCCAGGGATCGGACACCTTGGCCGCCCATTCCGGCGTGCAATGCTCGTCGAACACCTTCTTCTGCGCCGGCGACATCGAGTTATAGGTATTGAGGTTGACGTTGTAGGTGAAGACCGTGGTGTAGAGCGGCGCGTCGATATGGTACTTCACCACCTTGTCGATGCCGAACAGGAAGAGCGACCCCCACGGGAAGGCGATCTCGTCGGCGACGCCGCGCTCGAGCGCGTCGCGCGATTCCGGCGCCGAGGCCTGCACATTGGTGCCGCCCATCAGCTTGACCATCTCGGCGATGGTGCTCTGCGCCGGCCGCACCTTGACCCCGCTGAGATCGGCGGGGACGACGATCTTCTTCTTGCCGTGCAGGGAGCCGGGATCGTGGATGAAGGAGAAGCAGACCTTGGTGTCCTTCATCTCGACGGGCGCGTATTTGCGATACCATTCGTCGAGCGCCTGGGTGCCCTTCTTGCCGTCGCCGAATACGAACGGAAGCTGGCCGGCGGCGATGATCGGGAAACGCCCCGGCTGATAGCCCGGGTTGACGTAGGTCACGTCGGCGATGCCGTCGCGGGCCATGTCGTAATGGTCGAAGGCCTTGCCGAGCTGCTCGGAGGGAAACACGGTGGCCTTGATGGTGCCGCCGGACGCCTTTTCGAGATCGGCCGCCCAGGCCTGGGTCGCCGGCACCAGCGGATGCGCCGGCGGCACCCAAAGCGAAATCTTCAGATTGATGACCTTGTCCTGCGCCTGCGCCGGGCCGAACAGGCCGAGCAGCGCTCCGATCGCTGCGGTGGCGATCAGGCCAGCGCGGCGGCGCGTTGAACCTTCGCTGCTGTGGTCGGTTTTCATGATGCTTCCTCCCTCTTGCGTGCGGCTGTTGCCGCTTGATCCGTCCTGGCGGCGCGATCTTCAAGTCGCGTACGCTTCCGGTGCTGGTCGCGACTGCCGGCCGGACGCGCCGCGCCGCTGGCGCCGCGGTGTTCCGCTCCGGCCGAGTTCATCGACGATGCGCTTGAGCAGCGCGATCAGCAGCGGCTTGTCCTTGCCGGCGATGGCATCGAGCCTCGCGTCATGGGCACGGGCGATGGTCCGCAGGCGGCGCAGCATCGCGGCGCCGCTGCCCGTCAGCCACACGCCATAGCTGCGCTGGTCGCCGGACTTGCGTCGGCTGCTGATCAAGCCGCGCGCGGTCAGCCCCTTGAGCGTCGCGGTCAAGGTCGAGCGGTCGCGGCCGCAGAGCCGGCTGAGCTCGGTCGGCGTGATGCCGGGATTTTCCGAAAGGATGGTGAGGATCGTGTACCAGCCGGCCTTCAGGTCCGACTTGCCGAGCCCTTGCCGGATCGCCGCGAACGAGGCTTCCTGGGCGAGGCGCAGGTGATAGCCGATCAGATTGGCCAGCGCGGCCGGCGGGTTCGCCTCGCTGCGCGGCGCATCGGACGTCGCCGAGACCGGCTTGCGTCGCCCGGGCTTCTGCCGCCCGCCCTGCGCCGCGCGTCCGGATACCGCCCGCCCGCGATCGCGCAGCGGCGTGGCATCGTCGACAGGCTGGCGGCGTGGCTGCCGCGGGGTCATGGGCACTTCCTCGTCGCCGCGCTTGGGCGGCTTCATCTTGCCCATCGACGTAGCAAACGGTTCCAGCGCGCGCAAGATGCTTTGAGACCAAAGCATTTCCGCGCCGCGAAACGATGTCAACCGGCTCCGGCCGCATTGACGGCGTGGCGTTGCGTGAGGTGGTCCCGGTTGTCTGAACAGATTTTCCGCGTCGATAAGTGGAGGCTCTGCCGGGGTTAGGCCGCCGCGCGGAGCGGAGGAAGATCGAAGTAGGCTTGATCCGGGGTGCGGTCGTCAAGGCTCGAATGCGGGCGGCGGCCATTGTAAAAGTCGAGATACCGACCAATCGAGCTTCGCGCCTCGCCGACGGTCTCATAGGCTCGCAGATAGACCTCCTCGTATTTGACGCTTTTCCACAGCCTCTCAACGAACACGTTGTCCCGCCAAGCTCCTTTGCCGTCCATGCTGATGGCGATGCCGTTATCGGCGAGCACGCCGGTGAAGGCCGCGCCAGTGAACTGCGAGCCCTGGTCGGTGTTGAATATGTCCGGCTTGCCGTGACGCGCGAGAGCATCCTCCAATGTCTCGACACAGAAGGACGCCTCCATCGTAATCGACAATCGCCAGGACAGAACACGACGCGTCGCCCAATCGAGCACGGCGGCGAGATAGACGAAGCCGTGGGCCATCGGGATATAGGTGATGTCCATGGCCCAGACCTGGTTCGGTCGCGTGATCTCCATGCCGTGCAGCAGATACGGATAGATCTTGTGGCCGGGTTCAGGCTTCGTCGTGCGCGGCCGGCGATAGAGCGCCTCTATCCCCATCCGCCGCATCAGCGTCTTCACATGCCGGCGGCCGACCTTGCACCCCCGCAAGGCCAGCAGGCCTCGCAACATACGCGAACCGGCGAAGGGGTATTCCAGGTGCAGCCGATCGATCTGTTGCATGATCTCGAGGTCGGCGGGCGATACTGGGCGGGGCAGATAATAAACGCTGCCCCGGCTGATCTTCAAAACCTCTGCCTGCTTGGTGATCGACAGATCGTGCTCACGGTCGATCATCGCTTTGCGCTCAGCAATCCCGCCTTGGTGAGCGCGCCTTCTAAAAAATCGTTCTCCAGCGTCAGCTCCCCGATCTTGGCATGGAGCGACTTCACATCGATCGCGGGGATGGCCGGCGCTCCGCCTCCCGATCCGAAAACCTCAGACGCGCTGCCCTCGAGCTGCGATTTCCATGCGGTGATCTGATTGGGGTGAACGTCGAAATGCTCGGCCAGTTGGACGATCGTCCGATCGCCCTTGATGGCGGCCAGAGCCACCTTCGCCTTGAAGGCCGGTGAGTGGTTCCGGCGGGGTCGTCTCTTCATGGTCTCTCCTGTTCGCGGCGATTATCGCCGTTGTCAGGCAGAAATTCCACTTATCGTCCTGTCCAGATTTCCGGGACCAGCTCAGCGGTCAGATCGGATCAGATCGGATCAGATCAGGCGGTCCCGCCGCCGGTCCGACGCTGCGGCGCGGGCGCTCCGGCGAGCCACTGCTTGCGGTCGGCGACCGCGTTGTGAAACTGATCGAGCGCGATGTTGAAGGCGGTGAGCGTATCCTCGTCGACCGCGCCGCTCTCGAAGCAGGCGAGCGTATCGCGCATGATGTCGTCGGCCTCGCGCTGCATCGCATCGAGTTCGTCGATCGTGTTGCTGCCCCGTGCCGCCGTGATCATGTCGAGCATGCGCGCGCGCCGCGTCGCGTTACGCTCGCGATCGTCGCGATGCATATAGCTGCGAAACCACGCCGCTCCCGAGGCGACGCCCGACAGCACCATGAGGCCGAACCAGAAGAAATCGCTGTAGCGCTCGAGGAAGGTGCGCTCGGTGCCGTCGATATAGGCCGCCGCCCCGGGGTGAGCCGGGATCGCGGCGTCCTTGCCGGTGTCCGGCACCTGAATATTGGCGACGCCGGGGAAATCCGTACCGAGGCCGTGGCGGACGGCAAATAGCTGCTTGGTGAAATCGGTCACCGTCTGATCGTGCACGGCCTTGCGCGCGACCACGAGGTGATTGAACGACAGTGTCGTAATGTCGTCATCCGGTCGCTGCGGGTTGGCGCCGAGCGCTCCCGCCGCGATCTCCGCGGATTCGTAGACGCGGTGCTTGCGCGCGATCACCTCGGCAGCCGTCACCGGCAGGAAGGTCGGCGACCGCCCTGCCCTGACGGTGGCGTTGATGGCGGCGGCGGTGATCTTGCTGTCGACCGGGCCGACCGCCATCATGGCATCGACCTTCTGCGCCCGGATGGCCTCGGCCGCTTCGTCGATCGCGAACTGGACGACCTCGACCCGGTCCGGATCGACCCCGCTCTCGCTCAGGATCAGGCGCAGGAGTTTGGTGTTGGCCTCGGTCTTGCCGATGATACCGATGCGATGGCCGGCGAGGTCCTCGATCTTCTTGATCGCCCGCCCCTTCTTCGCCGACGCCGGGCTTGGCAGCCAGATGACGACGACATTCTTGCGCAGGATCGCGATGGCGAGCGCGTTGGTCGGCAGCGGCAGGTCGCCGCGTACGACGGCGAGATCGGCCCTGTTGTCGCCGATGGCGGCGGCACTGGCGGTCGCCCCGTCGGTGACGATGACCTGAAGCCGGACGTAGTGGCGTTCCTGGCCGAAAGCCCGGGCGAGTTCCTGGACGACCTTGACGTCGTCGCTGCCGGCCGGACCCACGGCGATGCGCAGCGTCGCCGGACGCCAGTCGAGGACGAAAAAGCCGAGCAAGGCGGCGGCGAACACGACGAGGCCAGCCGCGATCACCGCCATCGTAATGCGCTTCATGCCTGCCTCTCGCAACAGCGATACTCTGGCGCAGCCGATGGGACAAACATGTATATGCAGTGCGCCCGCGTCCAGTCGGCCGAGTTCGTGCCGCAATGCAGCACCAGCCGCCCGCGGTCAAGCCCTCCAGAAACGCGTCATCCGCATGTCGTCGGCCAACTCAATCGGCCAAGTCATCGGCCAAGTCATCGGCCAAGTCATCCGCAACCGACGCCCTGGCAATGGATCGCAACACCAGACAGCAACAGTATGAACTTGAAGAACGAATAAATTCCGATCGTGCCAAAATAAATGTCGAACAATGCATCCATGAGCGACCTCTACCCCCAGCAGCGGCAAAGATTCCGTCGCGAAGCACAATCTACAGGAGAACTTATTCGGATACACATACGACTGATCGGGATGACTAATTAAAGGTCAAGCCGATCGTAGAAAGTCGATCGCCGGTTGAGGCCTGTTCCGAACCGCGGCCGCGCCGAAGGGGGCGGCGGCCGGGCGCCAATCCGCCCCGCTGGCAGCGGAACCGAATTTTCGCTGCCTGAACAGAGACTTGCGCCCCTCGCGCCGACACGGTGAGAACAACTTGCTCCAACTGAAGCGCGCGGCAGAACATTTTGCCAACCCGTCCGCAAACTATGGATTTCTGTGTTCTTGCAGTCGCACCGGTCCCGGGCATTTTAAGGGACGCAGGATCGATGCACATGAACAGGGCGGGCGAGCGCGGAAAAATCTGGTACGGGGCGGTGGCCTTCTGGGTCGTCGTCGTCGCGCTTCTGGCTGCGCGGGTGTTGCTGCTCGACACCGCGAAGCTCAAATCCTACATGGCCGGCGCCGTGCATGAACCGAGCGCCCCGCCAAGCCCGCCCACACTCGCCGACGCCGGATCTCCGCGCCCAACGCTTCGCTAGTGTCCCGTTTCCAACGTTCGTATTCCTTTGCAGCAGGCGCTTCTACGAACGTTGGAAACAAAGGGACACTAGCATCATTATGATTCTAGTGTGGTTTTGGATCTGACGCTCGTTCGAAGAACTCGCTGCAATACTGAAACGAGCGTCAGATCCACCACACTAGTGTGGCTTATGTCTCGCAATTTAGCCGGTTCGGCTGACCGGCTCAGGTCGGGTTCAGACCTTTTCCTCGATCTGAGCCGAGAGGGCAGCCTGCTCGGCGGTGAGATTGACCATCTTCTTGGCGAGTTGCAGCAGCAATCCCCGGCAGGCGGTATCCTTGATGCGCGAGAAGGCGGCGACGAGATCGTAATTGGCGGGATCGGAAACCAGGGAGAGCGGCGTCGGTTCGGACACCAGCGCCTCCTGGGCAGGATAGAAATAGCCGACGGGGACCGACAGCGCGGCGGCAAGCGCGCCAAGCCGATTGGCGCCGATGGTGTTGAATCCGTCTTCGTATTTCTGGATCTGCTGAGCGCTGACGCCGATCCGCTTGCCGAGCTGCGATTGCGATAACGACAACGATTGACGGCGCGATCGGATCAGAATCCCGATCCTGGTGGTTTCTGATTTCAGCACTGTGACAGCATCCACTTCCTAGACTCCCTCAACCTAACGGTAGATGGATCGGAGCTCAGGAAACTTGATTCAAATCAATACGCTCCCACGAATCGGGGCCGACGGATCGCCGCACCCCTTTCACCATCGCGCTTGTCGGGAAATCGATGCAGCGCGGACGAAGCGCCGAGATCCCGCGCTGCCGCAAGCCGGCGGACAGCGGGAACGAGCATCGCCGTCCTGATTGATCGAAGGTTCGCCCCCGGCTTCGAACTGGGCGGCGAGGCCCCGACGCCGATAACGGTGCTGTCGCCGTGACGCGCCATCCAAGGCGCCACTGGCGGACTTCGGCCTGCGCGTCGACGCAGTGGCGCGGCGTCAGCATTGCAGCGAATTCGGCGTTCGCGCGTCAGATCCACCGCACTGGATCAGGCGACCGTCGAACCGGCCATGATCCCATCGAAGCCGCGCGGCTCTCCGCCGCGGCGCTGAGGTCTTTCGATCTCCTCGCGCACCGCCTCGGGAAGCGACTGGCGAATCCTTAACTCCAGGCCGATATTCAATCCCGGTGCCCTTCTCATTCCGATATTTGCTATCACACCCATGAGAGTCACGACCGCGACCATGACCCAATTCGAAGACGCCGAGCTGCCGACTGACCGCCCGGCCGAGGCGGTGCTGTCGGCACCGCGTATCATCGGCAACAATTTCCGTTCCTATCAGTCCTTTGACATCGAGTTGCGGGATCTGGCCGGCGGCCGGTCGCGCTACGAACGCGACGTGCTGCGCGCCGGTGCAGTCGTCGGCGTACTGCCGGTCGATCTCGCCCGCGGCCAGGTGGTTTTGATCCGCCAGTTCCGCCTCGGCGCCCATCTCGCTCTCGACAAGGGCGAGATGATCGAGATCGTCGCCGGCCGCTGCGACGAGGGCGAATTGGCCGAAGCCGCCGCCGCTCGCGAATGCATCGAGGAGATCGCCTGCGCGCCGCGACGGCTGCGGCGCTTGATGCGACTGATGCCGGCGCCGGCGCTGACCGACGAGTGGCTGACGCTGTTCCTGGCCGATGTCGACGCAAGCGCCGTGCCGCCGCGCACCGGCCTCACCGAGGAGCAGGAGCATCTCCAGACCGTCGTGCTGCCGATCGAGCGCGCGGTCAATCTGCTCGATGGCGGCGCCATCCACAACGCGCTGACGCTGGTCGCACTGCAGTGGCTCGCGCTCAATCGCACCGCGCTGCCGCGACTGCTGGCCCCGGGAACATAACAGTCAGATCTTCCGCAGCTGCAGATAATCGTGCCGCAAGTCGCCGGCGCGTTGCCACCCCTCCCAGTCGCGGATCTGGATCAGCCGGCCCTCGCACTCGATCAGTTCGCGCCGGCGCAGTTCCTGAACGACGCGATTGCAGTGAACGGTCGAGATCCCGGCCGCATCCGCCAGGTCCGCCATAGGCGCCAGCATCGTCGCGGAACGAAGGCCCGGCGGCAGGAATTGGTCTTGGACATTTGGAATAAGCGAACCCGTATCAGGGTGGGAAGCGTCATCGCTCCGAGTGACGCCGTGGTGGGAGCTGACCATGAGCGACCTACGCGATCTGCGCTGCGGCACCTACGACAACATCAATGAGGCCGGCAAACAGCAACCTTATCAGGTCCGCGAAGCGCCGACCCCGCACGAAAAGGCACAGTGGGGCGCCGACGTGCGCTGCGATCCGCTCCCCGGCGACGACGACGTCATTCCCGAGGGGCTGCTGCGGCCGCGCATGGGCCCTGTGAGCCCGACACGAGGCCGGCATCAGGAGCGCGCCTTCGCCGATCGGCATTCCTGACGGCTCATGACCTGCGGAGGACCGCCGCGGACGAGGCGGCGCCCAGGCGGATCGTCGACGCGCCAGCGGGGCCATCCGCCCCGCCGCCACGGCCGAGGAGAGCTGCCATCGCGCGGTTTGATCCGGGTCAATATCGCAGCGCCGAAAACCGACATGCTGCGGCCTCCTGGTGGAGTGGATTCGACATTCGCCGCCCGCCCCCGCCGCGGGGCTCACCGCAAATGTTGGAATCGGACCACCGGCAGGTTCCCGAGGAGGTCACGGTGGTTAGTATCGCACTCACGGCGGAGCAGATCCGCAGCGCCCCGCCCGAAGTACGGCAATGGATTGAACGCGAAGTCGCCGCTGCGTTCGGCTGGCCGGTGAAGCCCGATGAGCCCGAGGCGGCGCCGGCCCATCTGGTGTCGTGCAGCGCCAATGATGCCGCGTCGATTCTGGCGCAGATCCAGGGCGTTCTGCCGGCAATGAATGTCTTCTTCGAGTTCGGCCGCCAGGGCTCCATGGTGCCGCAGAGCCGGGTCGAAGCCTTCCGCCTGATCGACATCGCCCACAACACCCGCCTGCAGAATGTCGGGCAGGTGATCGGCTGCCTCGACGTCATCACCGAGGCGCTGCGGCGGATCAAGGACGACACCAGCGCCGCCTTCTGCGGCTTCGATCGCGAGGGCCACTGCATCGTGCCGGTCGAAACCCAGCAGAGCATCTTCCAGCTCTGGCAGACGGTGATCTCCGGCCAGCAGTTCGGCGCATCGCCGTCGACCCCTGCCGAGCCCGCCGCCGCGACGCCCGCGCAGCCGGCGGTGGCGATCTAAGCCGGCGGCGGACGATCCGGCTTGCCCGTTCAGTTCGTCCGTCAGCGCTGCGGCCGGTGGCTCGTCTCCGCGCCAATTCAAGACGACTTCTCAAGAGGACTTCCGATGTTTCGCATCGCATCCGCGCTGGCCGGCATCGGCCTTTTCGTCGCCATCGCGCTCGCTCCATCGCGCGCCGCGGAGGCCTCGTCCGTGGTGGTGATGACCGACAAGGGCGCGGTACGCGGCGCGATCAACAACGACATGCGCGAATTCAAGGGCATTCCCTATGCCCGGCCGCCGGTCGGCGATCTGCGCTTTGCCATGCCCGCGGACGCGCTGGTCTGGAGCGGCGAACGCGACGCCACGGCTTTCGGCAGCCCGTGTCCACAGGCCGAGCGCTATGGCATTCCGGAATCCAGCGACAACGAGGATTGCCTCTTCATCAACGTCACCGTTCCCAATCGCGATCTCGACCGCAAGCGGCCAGTGCTGGTCTGGATCCATGGCGGCGCCTTTGTCGGCGGCTCGAGCTCGCTCTATCCGCTCGACGCGTTGGCCCGCTCCGGCGACGCCGTCGTGGTCTCGATGAATTACCGCCTCGGCGTCTTCGGTTTCGTTGCCCACCCCGGCTTCGACGCCGACCACAATGGCGGCTATGGCCTGGAGGACCAGCGCGCCGCGCTGCGCTGGGTCAAGCGCAACATCGCGGCCTTCGGCGGCGATCCGGACCGGGTGACGGTGGCCGGCGAATCCGCCGGGGCCGCCGGCGTGTGCATGCATATTCTCGCCCCCGACGAGACCCAGGGGCTGTTCAGCCAGGCCATCGTCCAGAGCGCGGGCTGCGTCACGCCGCTGCCGACCGTGACCGACGGCGCCAGGATCGGCGAGACGATCGCGGCGAAGCTCGGCTGCAGCGACGCCCCCACCGCCCTCGCCTGCCTGCGCAAGGTCGCGGTGAAGGACCTGCTTGCCGCCGCCGCCGACGTCGCCGGATCGAGCATCGTCACCTTCCTGCCGGTGACCGGCACCAGGACCGTGCCGCTGCCCGGCGCGCAGGCCATTCGCGCCGGCAAATTCGTCCATGTCCCCGTGATGATGGGCGGCACGCGCGACGAGCTACGCCTCTATGTCGCCTATGCGGTGCAAGCCGGCCTGAAGGTGACCGCCGACAACTATGCGGCGACGCTGCGCGAGACCTATGGCGACGACACCGACGCCGTCGTCGGCAAATATCCGAGCAGCGCCTATTCCTCGCCGGCCGCCGCGCTCGGCACGGTCTGGTCGGACTTCCGCGCCGATGTCGGCGTCAACAACTGCATCTACCTCGAAACCGCCAAGCTGCTGCGCAAATCGGTGCCGGTGTATGAATCCGTCTTCGGCGACCGCGATGCGCCGCCGGTCACCGCCGATCCGGGCTTCGAAATGGGCGCGGTCCACTCCTCCGAGCTGCCCTATCTGTTTCCGCATTTCGACAACACCACCAGGCTCGCCGGTCCGAACCTGGCGCCCGACTCGCTGGCGCTCGCCAGGACGATGACGGCCTATTGGACGAGCTTCGTGAATTCCGGCAAGCCGAGCGCGCCCGGCGCCCCGGCGTGGGAGCCGTTCACCGCCGAGGACAAGGTGATGAACCTCACCCCGCGCCAGCTCGGCGGCTTCGACGCCTCGGCCGCGCATCAGTGTCCGTTCTGGCGCTCGCTCTATCCGTCGGTGCTGACCCAGCCGTAGAGCGCGATAGCGACAAACTGATCGCGTCGCGCGACATTACGCGGCGCCTGCGCCGGCCTACTCCTTGGCAATGCCGGCCCGCTCGATCACCTTGCCCCACTTTTCAATGTCGTCCTTGAGGCGCTGGCCGATCTCTTCCGGCGTGCTGGCCTTCGCTTCGATGCCGAGTTCAAGCGCACGCTTCTTCAATTCGGGATCGGCGAGCACCTCGCGCAGGGCGCCGTTGAGGGTCTTGATCACCTCCGGCGGCGTGCCCTTGGGGGCGAAGATCGCGTTCCACGACTGGGCCTCGAAGTCGCCGCCGCCCGCCTCCTTCACCGTCGGCACATCCGGCAGATAGCTGGTGCGCACCGGACCGGACGTCGCCACCGCGATGATCTTCTTGTCGGCGAGGTGCGAGCGCACCGCCGTGTAATTCTCCACGGCGAGCTGGACGTCGCCGCGCAGCAGCGAGATCAGTACATCCGGCGAGTTGCGGAACGGCACGATGGCAAGATCGACGCCAGCGGTTGCATTGAACAACTGCGCCGCGAGATTCTGCGTCGAACCGACATTGATGGTCCCGACATTGAGCTGGCCCGGCTTGGCCTTCGCCGCCTTGATCAGCTCCGGCAGGGTCTTGTAGCCCGACAGCTCCTGGGTGACGAAGATGAAATCGAAATAGCCCATGCTCGACACCGGCACGAAGTCGGTGAGCGGATCGAAACCGAGCTTCTTGAACAGCGACACCGAAACGGCGGTGCCGTTGCTGAACAGCGCCAGCGTGTAGCCGTCGGCCGCGGCCGACAGCGCCGCGCGCGCCGCGTTGATGCCACCGGCGCCGGGCATGTTCTCGATGATGAAGCGCTGGCCGAGCTTGTCACCGAGCTTCTCCGAGACGAGGCGCGCAGTCACGTCGGCGACCCCGCCGGCGCCGAACGGAATGATCAACCGCACCGGCCGGCTCGGATAGGCCTGCGCCGAGACCAGCTGCGGCGCCAAGGCCGTTGCCAGCGCCATCAGCGCCCCGGTCACCGCGCTCCGCCGGCTCACGGCCCATCGCTTCACTCGATCTGTCATCTGCCATCCTGTCATATGCGCTGTCGAAGCCGCGCCATCGCGCCGGGAACATTCGATGCGCCATTCAAACCGCGCGAGGCGGATTGTCAATCGCGCCGCCGCAGACGACAGCCCGCCGCTGCAGATGTATGTTAACATAACGTCTCGCGCCTCCGGACAGGAGCCCCGCCATGCTGCGCCCCTTTGCCGTCGCCGTCACCTTGTGCGGCATCCTGCCGTCGTCCGCCGCCGAGGATGGCGCCGGCCACGACGCCCCCGGCCGGCCGCCCGACATCGTCACGATCAATCGCGCCCACGGCGCTTTTCGAGTTCTCTGCAAAATCGACCGGTGAATCGGGGATGCCCGGCGCCTCCATAAGGCTGTGCGGGGACTGCACCCTTTGTTGCAAGGTCATGGCCATTGAAGAACTCGCAAAGCCGATCAGCACCTGGTGCTCACGCTGTAAGCCCGGGCGGGGCTGCCTCGTTTACGAGGATCGGCCAAGTGAGTGTCGAGCCTTCAATTGCCTTTGGCTGCTTGACGAGCGGTTCGGCCCGCACTGGCAGCCGAGCAAATCAAAACTCGTTCTGACAACCTCCGAAGACGGGATTGAGATCAGATGTGATCCAGGCTTTCCGGATGCCTGGCGCAGGGCGCCTCTCCGCAGCGAGATACATAGATTAGCTACAGGTGCGCAAGAAAACGGTATGACCGTTCTCGTCATCGTCGGTAGACATATGACACTGGTGACTCCCGGTCGTGAGTTCGACCTCGGCGTCGTCCGCCCAGACGAACGGATCGTCCGTGAGATGGACGGCAACGAGGTGGTCGGCGCGGCGGTCGTCAACGCATCCGACGTCATCGGAACGCCCGCCAGGGACTTGTGACGCCATGCCCGCAATTTGGAGAACATGCGGATCGCGGGTCGCTGCCGGCGACGCCGACCCTCGTCATGCTCGGCAGCGTCTGAGCGATCATCCCTTGATGCAGATCAGCGGCCGCAGCCGCGCCACCCGCCTGGCGAGGCCGGCATGCTCGGCCGCGGCGACCACGGCGCCGACATCCTTGTAGGCGCCGGGCGCCTCCTCGGCGACGCCGCGGCTCGACGGGCTGCGGATCACGATGCCGCGCGCCGCGAGATCGTCGACGATCTTGCGGCCGCTCCACTGCCGCAGGGCAGCATGCCGCGACATCGCCCGGCCGGCGCCGTGGCAAGCCGACGACCAGGCCTTCTGCTCGCTCGTGGCCTCGCCGGCGAGAATGTAGGATCCCGTTCCCATGCTGCCGCCGATCAGCACCGGCTGGCCGACGGCGCGCAGCGCGGCGGGCAGCCCCTCGTGGCCCGGACCGAATGCCCGCGTCGCGCCCTTGCGATGCACGAACAATTCGCGACGCCTGCCGCCCACCCGATGCATCTCCGCCTTGCAGGTGTTGTGCGAAACGTCGAACAACAAATCGAGCGCGTTGTTCGGGAAGAAATGCGCAAAGACGCGGCGGGCGTAATGGCCGAGGATCTCGCGGTTCGCCAGCGCGCAGTTGACCGCCGCCCGCATCGCGCCGAGATAGCGCTGGCCGAGCTCGGAGCGGATCGGCGCGCAGGCGAGCTCGCGGTCGGGCAGGACGATGCCGGCGGCCGGCGCCGCCATCTCCTGCAGGAATTCAGTGCCGATCTGGTGACCGAGGCCGCGCGAGCCGCAATGGATGGTGACGACGACCTCGTTCTCGACGAGGCCGAAGGCCCTGGCGGCCGGCACGTCGACAATCTCGGCGATCGCCTGGACTTCGAGATAATGATTGCCCGAGCCGAGCGTGCCCATCTCCCGGCGTTGCCGTTCCCGCCCCCGCTCGGACACAGCGCCCGGCGCGGCGCCGGCCATCATGCCGCCCTCCTCGATCCGCTCCAGATCCCGCGCCTCGCCGAGGCCGCGGGCGACCGCCCATCGCGCCCCCTCGCCCAGCATCGCCGCCATCTCCGCGTCGTCGAGGATGAGCGCGCCGGTGCTGCCCAAGCCAGCCGGGATCTGCCGGTACAGCGACTCCGCCAGCGACTGCTGCAACGGCATGACCTGGTCGACAGTGAGGCCGGTCAGCATCGTGCGCACGCCGCAGGAGATATCGAAACCGACCCCGCCGGCCGAGACGATACCGCCATGATCCGGATCGAAGGCGGCCACGCCGCCGATGGGAAAGCCGTAGCCCCAATGGGCATCCGGCATGGCATAGGCGGCCTCGACGATGCCCGGCAGGGTGGCGACATTGGCCGCCTGGACGAAGACCTTGTCGTCCATGCCGCGGATCAGCGTCTCGTCGGCATAGATGATCGCCGGAACGCGCATCGCGCCCTCAGGCTCGATGCGCCAGGTCGTGGCGTCGACACGGGTCAGCCGCTGTGGATCCATGCGTTCCTCCTTGCCGCCAGCCCCTGGTTCCAAAATTCGCGCGACCGTTGCGGCAGATTGCGGACACAATCTTCGAAAATGCCGGCCGTCGAGCGTTTTCGCGCAAAGTGAGCGCCGGCTCGCGTGAAGAAAACACCTCAAAATAAGGCGCTGGAGCTTCCACTTCGGTTCCATCGGAGCGGAAAATGCTCCGGACGTCAACGACGCAGCCCGCCGGCCGGGCGCCGCGATCATCGGCGGCGGCCTTCGGCGCGGTGCCGCCACTTTGGCCTTGAAGGCCGGTGTCTGGTTCCCGCGTGTTCTTCTGGTCGCTGTCGCTCCTGATACGCAGGCATAGCGTGCGCGCCGTCAGGCAGCAACGCCACTTAGCACCCTGTGTAGATTTCCGGAGGCGGCTCAGACGTCGACGATCGCGCGTGGTTCCGCCGAACATGACGCGCCGACATTGCAGGTCGTTTGCGCGCGTTCCGACATTTCGTTCCTTCCCGACTACTTTCGAGGCCGCCTGGTGCAAGCTTGGCTGAGATGAATCGGCGTATTGTGTAACGACAAGCTTCATCGCCGTCGACGTTTCAACTTGGCGCGAACTCGTCGATGTCAAAAATGCTTCGCAACGACGTGCTCTATTTGCTCGAGTCCTACTGCATCTTGGTGAGGTCGTGGTCGTATGACAGATACAGATAAGATCATCGTTCGTGCCGCCTCATCCCCGGCAGATTTCGGCGCTGTATGGGAGACACTTGCAGCCGGCTTCTTCAACGATCCCTTCATCAGCTATGTATTTCCGGATCCGGGCCGTCGCGCCCAGTTTCTGCCGACGTTCTTCTCGATCTACTCCGAAGGGATGCAAGTGCTGATAGCAGGAGTCTCCGCCGGAGACTGCGACGGCGCGGTGGTGCAGTCCACTCCCGGCAACCTGGATTTGCGCCCGGAAACGCTCAAAGAGGTGGACGAGAAAGTTCTCGCCTCGTGTGGCCAGGATGCTCCCACCATTGTGAAGGCGATGACTGCGCTGTCGAGCAACCATCCTGACCTGCCGCCTCACTTCTACCTGTTTTTTATCGCCGTGCGACCGCGGAACCGAGGCCGTACTACCGGGCTGATACTGCTCGATCACCTGGCGGAGCAGTGGGATCGGGAAGGCGCGCCTACCTACGGCGAGGCATCAACCACCGCCCTCGTGACGCTCTACGAGCGCCGGATCGGCGCCAAGCGGATCAATTCACCCATCTGCATCCCAAACGGACCAACAGTGTTTCCGATGTTGCGGGAGCCCGGGGCCAAGCCGGCGGTTGGACCGAAGGGTTGACGGTCGACGACCTGAAAGGCCGTTTGGTAGAGGAAGGCCAGAATGACTGAGGAAGCTCTGCTCGAACTGACGAAGAAAAAGAACACGTCTTCGCCAAATGACAGAATCAAAGAGCTTTATGCTCGGCTATCGACCCAACAACGCGACTTTCTGGGCCTTCAGCTCAGTCAGGCGCTGGATTTTTCATCTCTGGCGCCGTTTCTCAATATACACCTGAACAACCTTGGCGATCCGTTTGTCTCCAATTGCGCCACCCTGAATACAAGGGAGATGGAGTGCGAAGTCCTGGACCATTTTGCTGGTCTTTGGCACGCTCCCGGCCGGGTCCCGCTCGACCCGGATTCCTATTGGGGCTTTCTGCTGACCATGGGCGCGACTGAGGGCAACCTCTATGCCTTGTGGAACGCGCGGGATTATCTCGCAGGGGATCCTCTGATGCACGGCGGCAGCGGCGAGAAGAACAGGGTGCCCGTGTTGTTTTACAGCGAGGATACACACTACTCGATCACCAAGTGTACTCGCCTGCTGCAACTGGAGACTTTTCATAAACTGGGGAATGGCCTGTATCCTGGTCTTTGCCCGATTACCAAGGATGGTCGCTGGCCGGACGGAATCCCGAGCTGCGACGGCTCGATCGATCCGAAACACCTCGCCGCGCTGGTCGATTTTTTCGTTGCCCGTGGGTACCCGCCAATCGTCTTCCTCAACGTCGGCACGAGCTTCAAAGGCGCCTATGACGACGTCGAGTCGGTCTGGCAAGCTTTGTTGCCGGTTTTCGAACGGCATGGGCTACGGATCCGCGCGACAGAAAATGAGCGACAGGACTACTGGGTGCACATCGACGGGGCGTTGGGCGCCGGCTATCTCCCCCATCTCGAGAAAGCGAAGGCGCTCGGACTGACTGAGGAGCGGGTGCCGATCTTCGATTTCCGTTTACCCTATGTCTCGTCCATCGTGACAAGCGCGCACAAGTGGTTCGGTGCACCATTTCCGAGTGGGGTGTTTATGACCCGCGAAAAGTACCGGCTTAATCCATGTGCCCAAGCGCAATACGTCGTGACACCGGATTCGACGCTCGCCAGCAGCCGCAACGGCCTCTCAGCTCTGATCCTGTGGTATGCCATCAATAATTCAGTCGGGGATACGCCGGCGCGCGTGGCGTCCCGTTGCGCCCGTCTTGCGGATTACGCAACGAGGCGCCTCGAGAAAATTCGAGAATGGCATCCTGGCTTTTGGGTGAAACGCGCATCTGCGTCGCTGGCGGTGCGTTTTCCGACGCCCAGATCGGAGATTTTCGAGAGGTTTGGTCTCAGCGCAGATGGCGGCGCATCACACATTTTCATCATGCCGCATGTAACCCGCTCCATGGTCGACGCACTGGCGGAGGCGCTCTCGGCGCCGAATGCGTTCGAAGGATGCGTCTAGTGTGGTTTTGGATCTGACGCGCGTTTGAAGAACTCGCTGCAATGCTGAAACGAGCGTCAGATCCACCGCGCTAGGCGGACTGTTAGGGCCGAACGCGAGCGCCGGACGCTGACTCTGCGTGGAGGAAATTTGCAGAGGCAAGTCACTCACTTGCCGCCAGCTCCCTGTTTTGGAAGTTCGTACGGCAACGGCGGCCGCTTCTGGATACGAACTTCGGAAATGCCGGCGGTCATGCATTTTCGAGCGATGTCGACGCCGGTTCGCGTGAAGAAGGCGCGTCACAACAAAAAGCTGGAGCAGAAAGTGCTCTAGTGTCCTGTCTCCGAATTACCGCTTCATTTGCCTCACCCTCGCACGGTCATTCGGAGACATCAGGACACTAGCAAAATCAAAAAGCTAGTGTGGCTTATGTCTCGCAATTGCCTACAGGGGCTTGCCGCAAAGGGCATAGGCAATTGCGAGACGCCACACTAGACGTCGACGACGCAGCCTGCCGACCAGATGCCGCGATCATCGGAGGCGACTTTCAGCGCGGTGAGCGTCGCTCCCTTCGGTTCGCAGGCCGGGGCGTGGCGTGCGACATCGACCGGTTCGCCCCAGGCCGTCGCCGACAATCGCCTGCCGTCCTCGATGATGACGGCGTAGTGCCCGAACAGCATGCGCCGAACCGCCATTTCGTAGATGATCGCATTGAGCCACTGCGGCAGCAGCAGCTCGCGATCCGGCGCCGCACAATGAATCTCGACCGCCATCAGCGGCTGCACCGCCGCATCGGTGACCACGGCGGTCAAGGCCTGCGCCGCCTGCTCGAAGGCTTGCGCCGGTGTCGAGCCAAAACCACGCACGCCGATATCGGCATCGTGCGGGAAGTGTTCCCACCGACCTTCGGCCGCCACAGGCCCGTCACATGTATCGATCGCCATCGCCAACCTCCGCCTGATCGAAGCGGCACGACAGTCCGGAGCCTGACCGGCTTCGCCGGCGCGACTTTGACTTATGTCAACCTCCGGGCGGAGCGTGCAGGGTGCGGTGACCCCGGCCGACGTCTCGAAGACACCAGACCGGCGTTCCGTCGGCGCATGGAACACGAACCCGCGCATCACCACGCCGGGCGGCGATCGAGGCCGGAGTTCAACTTCTACGAGCCCTGCACGAACACGCCATGGCGGTCCGTGACGTATTTCAGCAGTTGAGTGAAGGAAGCGACCGCGGTGGTGTTGAAGTGCCACTCGTGTGGCGTCTCGCAATTGCCTATGCCCTTTGCGGCAAGCCCCTGTAGGCAATTGCGAGACATAGGCCACACTAGCACTTTGATTTTGCTAGTGTCCCTATGTCTCCGAATTACCGTGCGAGCGCGAGGCAAACGTAGCGGTAATTCGGAGACGGGACACTAGCGGCCACCGCCCCCCAGGCTGAAATGATCGGTGAGCTGATCATCGGCAGGCGGCTGGACGACGGCATGCCGGGCTCCGGTCTCGATCTCGCCATCGCCCGCGATCTCGCCACGCTCTACGGCGGCCACGTCCGGATCGAACGTAGCTGCCTCGGCGGGGCCTCGGCCTGCGTCACTTTCAACAAGGTCGCGCAGGCGCTGCCGTGACGCGGTGCGTCAGCGCGCGGCTCCCTCGACGCTCCGCAGCACGCTTCCCGGTCGGCTCATGCCCGCCGCGCTCATATCGGCGGACAGAATGACCCGCCCCCGGAACATCCTGGCGCCACGCGAGGCGAAGTATGCCTTCACCTCGTCCTGGTAGAAGCCGACGCCCGGCTCGGGATTGAATTCGAGCGCGATGGTGCCCCCGGGATTGAGAAGATTCCGCTCGAGATCATCGACGAAGAATTCCCAGTCGGCGGCACTCCACAGGTTCGGCGTCTTGTGACCGTTGAAGCAGATCTGATGCGCCGTAATGACGTCGAAGCGTCGGCCGAGCTTCGGCAGCTCCTTGCCGGCCTCGATGCGGAAACCGGCCTTCGGGATGCCGAAGAATGCCGTCATCGAATTGTAGAAGGCGTAGTCGGGCAGATCGAGACCATGAACATCGTGCCCGAGGAACTTGCAGCAATACAGGAAATAGCCGGCGCCGCAGCCGAGATCCAGCACCGACGACGCTTCCATCCGATCCAGCCCGATCTCGATCACGCGCATCATCTTGGTACGCAGCCACATCCGCTTGTCGAAATACTTGTAGCTGTCGTAGCCCTCGGTCCGGTGGCGGTCGATCACCTCCTGGAATTTCGCCTTGTCGATCGACGCGTCGGCCTTGTCGGCGAGGGCCCGGGCGCGGAGGAAGTTCTGTACATCGACGATTGAGTAGCGCGGCGACCGGAAAGCTGTTGCAAGCATGTTGTCCTCGATGGATTGGGTCGCAATGTGCAGCGTGCGAACGGCTCACCCATTCACACGCCGTCATCGGCATGAATGATGATCAGCATCCATTCCTTTGGGGCCTAAACGTGGCGTGTGTCCAAATGTGTCTCGCGCGATCGCGGCCACGAAGCGCCTCGGCCGTTCAAGTCGTGATCCGGCAAGCAGAAATTCAAACGAAGCAAATGAACGGAAGCAAATGAACGGCAGGTTGACGACGGCCGGCGGACGACGTAGCCGCCATGGCGGGTGCGAGCGTCAGTCCACGCACCAGCGCCATGTAAGCATACTGTAAGCTAGGAACTTTCGCTGGTGGGAGCGGAAGCCGCTGCTATCGGACGAAGCTGAGATAGGAGGCCAGCGCCTCGATCTGATCCGGCGACAGGCTGACGGCGACGCGCGGCATCGGCGAGTCCGGCGCCGAGTGGTAGCCCTGCCCCCACTGCGCGAGCCGGCGCTTGAGATAATCGTAGGACAGCCCCCCGAGACGCGGAATCTCCCGGATGCCCTCGGCGTTGGGACCGTGGCAGGCAAGACAGGACGCGACATTGGCCTCAGGCAGGCCGTCGAGATAGAGCGTGCGTCCCGTCGCGGCAAGATCGCGGTCGCCGTCATTGGCCGGCTTCGGCGGCAGCGTCGCGAAATAGGCGGCAAGCTCGCGGGCGGCATCGGGACGCAGCGCAGCTGCAGCGCCCCACATGTATTGCTGCGAGAACGGATTGTCCCGCGTGTGGTTGGCGAAGCTGCGGAGCTGGTTCTCGACGTAGCGCGGCCGCTGGCCGGCGAGCCGTGGCGCCGTGGCGAAGCCCTGCCCCGCCGTGCCGTGACACCAGGTGCAATTCTGCACCGCCGCGTGCCAGCTCTCGCCGGCCGCGGCCGGCAGCGCCGTCGCGGCCAGCGTCAGGACGACGAGCCCAACGCCAAATCCAGCTCCAGCGCGCTTCATCCCCCGCGCTCTGGCGCGCGATGTCCGGCTCGAAGGGCTCATTTCAGGTCGCTCACATAGGCTGCCACCGCCGCGATCTGCGACGCAGTGAGGTTGTGCGAAGTCGGGCCCATCACGGCCGCGTTGCTGTCCGTGCGCTCTTTCGACCAGTTGGCGAGCTTCGCCACCGTGTATTCGTAAAGCTGCCCGGCGAGGCGCGGGATTTCATTGCGCCCCCTGCCGTCGTCACCGTGACAGGCCGAACACGCCGGCACGTTGGCCTCGGGAATGCCGAGTTCGAAGATCGTCTTGCCGCGCCCGGCCTGGGCGCGGGGCCCACCGCCGATCGGCGGTGGATCGAGGGAGCGGAAATGGGCGGCGAGAGCCGCAATCATCGGCGGGCTCAGACTTCGCGCCACGCCGGCCATGATCGTGTTGGTGCGGTGGCGCCCGGCAAAGGCGCGCAGCTGGTTCTCGAAATACTCGCTCGGCTGGCCGGCGAGACGCGGCATCGGAAAATAGCCGCGATAGCCCTGGCCCGAGAGGCCATGGCAGGTCTTGCAGAACTCGACCTTGGCCTGGAAGTCGTGGCCGCCCGCGGTGGCCGCGCGCCCCGGACCGGAGCTGCCGGTCACCGCGAGCGCGGCCGCGAACGCCGCCGCCTGCAAGGCCGTTCGGGGATCGATGCGTCTCATCCGCCTGCCCTTCGCATTGCCCGGCTGCGGTCCGGATCAGGCCTCACAATCCGGCCGACCACATGTGGAAATTCACGCCGGCCTTGACGACCTGAACGTTGAGCTTGGTGGACACCGTGCCGGACAAGACGTTGATCGGGTCGGACATCAACGTGTCACGGCTGCCGAAGCCGTAATAGTCGTATTCGATGAAGGTCGACCAATGCGGCGAGAACGCCCATTCGACGCCGCCGCCGGCGGTCCAGCCGGTGCGGGTTTGCGGTCCCTCGAAGCGGAACGTCGTGCCGAGGAAGGTGCCGCTGTCGATGTACTTGCCGCCGGCCCAGGCGACGCCGGCCTTGCCGTAGAACAGCACCCGGTCGACGGTGAAGCCGAGGCGGCCGGTCACGCTGCCGAGAAAGTCGGTCTTGGCGTTCACGAGCGCCGTCTCGCCGGCCAAGCCGAGCGGCAGCGGCACGGTGGTGTCGCCGCTGATCGTGGCGCCCGACGCCGCACCTTCGATGCCGACGACCCAGCTCGGCGCGAACTGGTAGTCGCAGCCGATCTGGCCGCCGATCACGACGCCGCTCGACGACGGGCTGACCGTCGTCGCTCCGACCGTCGGTCCGGCACCGAATGAATCCTGCACAAGCGCCACCGGATCGGTGATGTCGTTATGGGCAAAGCCGCCGCCGACATGACCGCCGAGATAGCAGCCGGTCCAGGTGAAACGCTCGACGAACGACGGCGGCGCCTGGACCGCGAGATCCGCAGCCATGGCGGGCACGGCCGTCATCACGGCGAGCGTCGCGGCACAGGCGTATATCGACTTCTTCATGACCGGTTCTCCCCTTGAATTGTCGCACCTACATCGCGAACCAGGCGTGCAGGAACAGCGTGTTGTGGTCCTTGGCACCGACCGAAGTGCCTTCGAATTTGTCGTAATTGGTGTATTGCAGCGCGATGCGGGCGTTGAACCACGGCCATCCCGGCGCCTTGCTCAGGCCGAACGGGATGTAGGCGATTTCCGCCATCCAGCCGTTGCTGTCGGGACTGAACCCGCTGGCGAGGCCGCCATAGGCCAGCACGTCCGACGAGCCCCAGATGTTGAAATACTGTCCGGTGAGCACGACGCGGTTGTCGCCGCCATAGGCGAACGACGCCTGCAGATGCATGGAATTGAGTTCGTTGGTCGGATTGCTGGCCGCGCCATTGGTGAAGCTGGCGTCAAGGCGCTGGAATTCGCGGATCCAGCTGCCGCGCAATGTCAGCCAGTAGTTGTCGCCCTGGTACTGGTACTGCGTATCGAAGCCGATATCGGTGAATTTATCCGACAGGCCGAAGGTCCCGGTCGAGCCCGACGCGAAGGTCGGATCGAGCCAGGGGTTGACGGCGAACTGCATTCCGAAGGTACCCAGCATCCAGGAATGACGGCCCCAATGCGGTTCGAGCGCGACGCGCCAGTACGGCGCCACGCCGTCGAACTGGCCCGGGGCGCCGAACGGATCGGTGCCGAGCCAGTTCTGGGCGCTGAAGCCAAGCGTGCGGTATCCCGTGATCTCGAGATAGAGCATGTCGTTGATGAAGGTGTAGGCGCCGACGCCGGCGACGTGCGCGGCGAAGGCGCCTTCGATCAAGGTCTTGGCCCCCGGGGTCGGCGCGATGGTCGATGCCGAATAAGGGAAGGACCAGGCGGGCGTCGTATTCCAGACGTCCTGGACTGTCGGATTGTTGTTTGCCGTGATGCCGTAGATCACATCGAGCGGGCCGATCGTCGCCGTGGAAGCGAAGCGGACATCGGTGTTGTCCCAGGTCCAGGTGTGGCCGAACGGATCCGGAAAACCGCCGGCGGGCGGCGCGTTGTAGGTCACCTGGGCGAAGGCGCCGATATTGTCGGTGATCGCGCCGCCCCAGAAACCGCTGAACGGCGAGACGATGACGTTGTCGTTCGGCCTGTACGGATCGGTCGGCGGCGGCAGCGGCGCCTGGGTGTTGGTGTAGCCCACGACCGCCATCATCGAGATCGGCGGCACCCACTCCTTGCTGTCGCCGTCGCTGCCCGATGGCGCGGCCTTGAGATAGCGCTGCAGCTTCTCGGCCTGGGCGCGATCGTCACCGGGCGAGGAGAACGGCGTGGTGCGGAATTGCCCACCGCCGGCGGTGTAGCCGAGCAGCTTGAAGCGACGCCCGAACGGCGTCAGCGCCGGAAAATCGGTATGACAGGTGCCGCAAGGTTGTCCGGTCTGCCGTGCGAAACTCGGGAGAGCATTCGCCTCCGGCGCGAACCCGAGACTGAGGAAGACCGCGATCACGGCCGCGATGATGGCGGTCAGGACAGCAGTGGGAAGACCGCGCGGCTCCACCGACCCCGACCGAGGACTGCAACCGACTTGCATGAATTTCCCGCCCATTGTGTGAGCCCCGCGGTGGAAGCCCCCGTCGCCGCGCAGAAAAGCGCTTACGAAGCCCGCGCATGTTAGTGTAGAGTGGACATAATGTCGCAGGGGACTGAACAGAGACTACCGTGATTTCCCTCAAGTGATGCCTTTCTGCAACGTTCGGCTTCGAACGGCGGCAGCGAAGTGTCGCGCCGATGGACGGACGGTATCTCGATACGAGTTAAATCGGATCTCGACCCGCATCGAATGATTCCAGGGGTGAATTCTATGAACTTCAATCTTAAGTTGATTTTGCCATCCGTCATTCTCGCGGTATTCGCACTGAGCGGCCTTCACGCCGAAGAGAAGAGCAACGCCCCGGTTTCGAAGCGCGAGGTCCAGGCCAAACTCGAATATTGCAAGACCTGCCACGGCGTTCAGGCGCAAGGCTTTCGCGGTGCCTATCCGATGCCGCGCCTCGCCGGCCAGCAGCCGGAATATATCGAGAACCAGTTGAAGGCGTTCATCGAGCGCCGGCGCAGCAATCCGGTGATGTTCAACGTCGCTCACGTTCTCAGCCCGGCGATGCTCGCGGCGCTGACCCACGAATTCCAGACGCTCGATCCCAAGCCGCTCGGCGGCGCGCCGAAGGACCTCGCGGCGAAAGGCAAGAAGATCTACGAGGAAGGCGTGGCAGGCACCGACATTCCACCCTGCGCGTCGTGCCACGGACCGCAGGCCAAGGGCGACGGCCAGTTTCCCCGCCTGGCCGGCCAGCTCCACGACTATGTGACCAGGAAGCTGACCAACTGGGAGAAGGAGCGCGGCCAGGACCGGGCTCACCCGGATACGTCGGCGATCATGCAGCCCATCGCCCATGATCTGAAGCCCGACCAGATCGCGGCGGTGGCGGCCTATATCAGCACGCTGGACTAAAGCCGTCGCCGCTCCGATGGAATCGGAGCGGAGGCTCTGGTCTTTTTTGTTTTGACGCGTTTCTTCGCGCGAACCGGTATCCACTTCGCGGGAAAACGCGCAAGTGTCCTGTCTCCGAATTACCGCTTCGTTTGCCTCACCCACGCACGGTCATTCGGAGACATCGGGACACTAGCAAAATCAAAAAGCTAGTGTCCCGTTTCCAACGTTCGTATTCCTTTGCAGCAGGCGCTCATACGAACGTTGGAAACAAAGGGACACTAGAGCAGGCTCCGAGCGATGTGAATCGAATCAGGATTCCCGAATCGGCTGACATCTGATTCATGATTCCTGCCGCAGAATGGAGGCGGCTGGAATGGCGCTTTCCGACGATCTTCGCAAACGAGTGGTGGAGGCTGTCGTCTCGGGCGGGCTGTCGCGCAATGCGGCGGCGAAGCGTTTCGAAGTCAGCATTGCGAGCGCCGTGCGCTGGGTCAAGCAATTCGAGACGACGGGAGAAATGTCGCCGAAGCCGACTGGAGGCGATCGCCGCTCCGGCCGCATCGAAGCCCATCACGGCTATCTGATGGGTCTGATCCGGCGCACGCCGGACGTCACCCTGCTGGAGATCCAGGAACGTCTGATCAGGAATTGCGGCGAGCATTTTTCGAGTTCCGTGCTGTGGCGCTTCTTCGACCGTCATGGCGTCACGTTTAAAAAAAGACCGCACACGCCTCGGAGCAGCAGCGGCCGGACGTCCTGAAGCAACGCCTCGAATGGTTCGAGCGACAGCTCGATCTCGATCCCGAGAAGCTCGTCTTCATCGACGAAACGGGCGCCTCGACCAATTTGGCGCGCAAAGGCGGGCGTTGCCGGCGTGGGCGGCGGCTGCGCGTCGGCGTGCCGCACGGCCATTACAAGACGGTCACGCTCGTCGCCGGCATCCGCCTTCGCGGGCTCGTGGCGGCGAAGACCTATGATCGTCCGATCACCGCCGCCCTGTTCGAGGACTGGGTGGAACACTGCCTCGTTCCTACCCTCACGAAAGGCGACGTTGTCGTCATGGACAATCTGTCCGCCCACAAGGGGCCGCGGGTCAAGGAGTTGATCGAGGCCGCGGGCGCCGAGCTGCTCTACCTCCCGCCCTATAGCCCCGACATGAACCCGATCGAGAAGGCGTTTTCCAAGCTGAAAGCGCATTTGCGCAAAATCGCCGAGCGAACTGTCGCCGCCCTGATGCGCGCCCTCGAAACCTGCGCCGACATCTTCAAGCCCGCCCAATGCGCAAACTACTTCGCCGCATGCGGATATGATCCACCTTGATCGGAGTCTGCTCTAGCATCATTATGATTCTAGT